>JBBQZJ010000102.1:0-7597 GCA_038207805.1 Actinomycetales bacterium
GAGTTGCCGGGAATTACCAAGTCAAGCTGGTAGATTTCAGGCGCTACACAGGCAACACCTACAACTGCATCAGGTCCGAGGAGGACATCCCATGGCTGA
The DNA here is from genome assembly GCA_038207805.1 of Actinomycetales bacterium. Taxonomy (GTDB): domain Bacteria; phylum Actinomycetota; class Actinomycetes; order Actinomycetales; family Microbacteriaceae; genus Rhodoglobus. Next base: position 100 of record JBBQZJ010000102.1, read on the forward strand.
CAAGTCACTAAACCGTACCGAGTTCGTCGCGGCAGTTGCCGCAGAATCTGGCATGAGCCAGGCCGCCGTGAATGGCGTGTTTGACGCTTTCTTCTCCGTGCTGTCTGCGTCAGTCGCTGACGGCACCAAGGTGTCCATCCCCGGATGGATGTCGGCGGAGCGCACGCACCGTGCGGCCCGCACTGGCCGCAACCCGCAGACGGGTGAGGCCATTCAGATCAAGGCCAGCTACGGCGTCAAGCTCGCAGCGGGCAGCAAGTTGAAGGCTTCCGTCAAGTAGCTTTCAGCTCAGAACCACGCTCGACAGGGCGGCGACCGTGATGGTCGCCGCCCTGCGGCGTTTAGGCTGGAACTGTGCCTGTGTTCACCCGAATCGCCGCTGCAGCGAGCCTGATTCTCGCGGGCGTTGTCGCGCTGCTGGCGGCGCTCGCCTTCGGTGGTGGGGCTGACGCTCCGCTCGTGCTCGATCCGGGAGTCGGCGTGCGGTACGGGATTCCAGTCGCGACCCTGTTCGTGAACCTGGCCGGTGCATCCACTATCGGCGCTCTAGTGTTAGTGCTTTTCGCGCTCGATTCGAGCAGACCGGAGTTCGGGCGTTCGCTCGACTTCGCGGCCGCGGCATCCGCCGTATGGACGATCACGTCTGCAACCGCCGGCTTCCTCACCTTTCTCTCCGTGTACAACGAGCCGGTGCGCGTAGACGATCAGTTTGGCGCGATTCTCGGCACCTTTCTCACGTCGACCGAACTCGGCCAAGCGTGGCTTGCGACAACCCTGATTGCTGCGGCGGTCACCGTTTTGTGCTTCGCGGTGCGCAACCTGACCGTTGTGGCGTTCGTGGCCGTGCTTGCTGCTGCGGGAATGCTCCCGGTTGCCACGCAGGGGCACCGTGGCGGTACCGCCGATCACGACATGGCCGTCAGCACGGTCTATCTCCACATTCTCTTTTCCAGCATGTGGCTGGGTGGTCTCCTCACCATGGCGATCGTGCGCAACACCCTCGAGAAGGGTCGACTCGAGATTGTTCTGCGGCGTTACTCCTCGCTCGCGCTGATCTGTTTCGTGGTCGTCGCGGTGTCCGGGTATGTGAGCGCCGCGCTTCGTCTCGAGAACCTGCCGAATCTGCTGACGCCGTACGGCATCCTCGTGCTGATCAAGATCGCTGCGCTTCTCGCGCTGGGTGTTTTCGGCGCGGCCCAGCGGCAGTTCTTGATTGGCCGGATGTCCCGCTCCGAGGCCGCGGGCTCGCGGGGCCACTTTTGGGCGGTCGCCGCCGCGGAACTGGCGTTCATGGGCATCGCCTCCGGGGTCGCCGCGGCCCTGGCCCGCACGGCGACGCCGGTGCCGCAAGTGTCGGCGACCGATCTGGCCGACCCCACCCCGGCGGAGTTGCTCACCGGCTCCGCGCTGCCTCCGATCCCGACCCTCACCACCTACTTCACTACGTGGAGTCTGGATATCATCTGGCTGCTGGCCTGTGCCTTCGGCGTGCTCTTCTATGTTCTCGGCGTTCTGCGGCTTCGGCGCCGCGGCGACCGCTGGCCGTGGTACCGAACGGTGTTCTGGGTCTCGGGCATGGTCGTGCTGTTCTGGATCACGAACGGCGGCGTGAACCTGTACGAGCACTACCTTTTCTCCGCTCACATGCTCGCCCACATGGTCTTGGCGATGATGGTGCCGATTCTTCTCGTGCCCGGCGCACCGATAACGCTCGCCTTGCGCGCCATTCACAAGCGAAGCGATGGCAGCAGGGGCCCGCGGGAGTGGCTGATGCTGTTGGTGCACTCCCGGTACTTCACCGTGCTCGCCAACCCGATTGTCGCAGCAGTGCTGTTCACGGCATCGCTGTGGGTGTTCTACTTCACCCCGGTGTTCAGCTGGGCCACGACCGATCACCTGGGCCATCAGTGGATGATCGTTCACTTCCTGCTCACCGGATACTTGTTCGTGTCGGTGCTGATCGGGATCGATCCGGCCCCGGGCCGGCCGAGCTACCCCATCCGGCTCGTATTGCTGTTGGCCACCATGGCGTTCCACGCGTTCTTCGGGTTGGCCCTGATGACCGGCACGGGGCTGCTCGCGGCTGATTGGTATGGCGCCATGGGGTGGGGTGCCAGTGCGCTTGCCGACCAACAGGCGGGCGGCGGGATCGCGTGGAGTGTCGGCGAAATCCCGAACGCGATACTCGCGGTTGCGATCGTCGTGCTCTGGTCGCGAAGCGATGCTCGTGAGCAGCGACGCTACGACCGCAAGGCGGACCGCGATGGCGACACGGAACTCGAGCAGTACAACGCGATGCTGGCGAAGCGCGCGGGGCGGTAGGCGCGTCGCTTAGCCCACAACGATGAGCAACTCGTTGCCCGGCAGGAACGTGACGGTCGCGCTCACGCCGAAGGGAACATCCTCGTCGAAGCTCGTGACGGTGCCGTCGAACAAGCTCCGCACGTCAACGAGCAGGTGGGCACTGGCCGACGCCTCGGGCATCCGCCACTCGCTGTTGTTGTTTCCCGGCACGAGACCCACGTTCGGATACTCGACCATCGACCACTCCGGGGTCGTGATGACGCGGTTGTTGATGGTCTGGCCGAATGGGCAGCCGGTTGGCTGGAGAACGGTCTGAGTGACGCAGGCGTCGAGGAAGTCGTCGACCTCCTCGCTGACGTGTTCGGTGAATGCGGCATTGGCCTGGATGTTCAACACGGCGCTGACGGCGCTGTTGGGCGTCACCGCTGCTACGCGCACGGGTTCTGCCGTGAGGTACTGGGAACCGTGTTCGAACTCGTACAGGCCGGGGGTAAAGACGAGATACGGTGCGACCGAGTTCTGAGCGGGCGTGACCAGATCGATCCCGTTGGCCGTGAACTCGCTCGCGTGCTGCACCGTCAACTCGATGACCCCCAGCGGGCTGGCCGCGAATGCCCACCTGTCGAAGAGCCCCCACAGCGATCCCGTGGCCCGCACCGAGAACGTCGACTCGCCCGGTACGCCCCCGGCGAGGTAGGAGTAGACGACGGTGTGGGCGCCATCGGCCTCGGCCGTGTCACTGATCAGCCGGATCTCGCTCAGCTCGCTCATCGCTTCCCGACTGAGCAGCGCCGTTGAGGCGTCGCCGGCGACGCTTGGTCCGGCGAGCTCCAGGGCGCCCGGTGCGTCTTGGCGGGCGAGGGCGTCGAGGTAGCCGCGCACGAATCCGCCCGCGCTGTACAGCGTCGAGTTGAGGATGACGACAGTTCCGACGAATCCGCCGAATATCAGCGCCGCCACCGCGAACAGGATGACGAACTCGCGACGCACTGGATTCCTTTCACTCGGCTAGCACATCCTAAGTTGTCCACCTCCGGTCGCGTCTTCCGAGACCGCTGCCGCGCCCAAGTACAGTGAATCCGTGATCGAGGTGAGCCTGTCCCCAGAGCAGCAGGCCGTCTACGATCGCATCGAGACCAGTCGGGACAACATTTTCGTCACCGGGCGCGCTGGCACCGGCAAGTCCACGCTGCTCAACTACCTCGCCGACAACACCTCGAAGCAGCTGGTGATCAGCGCACCAACCGGTGTTGCGGCATTGAACGTGGGCGGGCAGACCATCCACTCACTGTTCCGGCTACCGATCGGCGTCATTGCCGATCACGACATCGACCAGAATGCCCAGTTACGCAAGCTGCTGAGCACAATCGACACGCTGGTGATCGACGAAGTGTCGATGGTGAACGCCGACCTCGTTGACGCGATCGATCGGTCGCTGCGGCAGGCGCGGCAGCGCCGGAACGAGCCATTCGGCGGAGTGCAGCTCGTGCTCTTTGGTGATCCGTACCAGCTGGCGCCGGTGCCCGGCGAGGCGGACGAGCGGGCATACTTCGCCGACCGCTACGAGTCGATGTGGTTCTTCGATGCCGCAGTGTGGCACGAGACCGACCTCACCATTTACGAGCTGTCGACGATTCACCGCCAGCATGAAGACGACTTTAAGCGGATGCTGAACGCGGTGCGTCACGGCCACGTCACGGCGGAGATTGCCGAGCGTCTTAACGAGGTGGGCGCCCGCCCGGCCCCCACCGATGGCGCGATCACACTGGCGACCACCAACGGTGTCGTGACCCGCATAAACGCGACCGAGCTGGCTCGTCTGCCGGGGCGTGTGCTGACCGCCAAGGCGGAGATCAACGGCGAGTTCGGAGGGCGCGCCTACCCCGCAGACGAGGCCCTGGAGCTCAAGGTGGGTGCACGAGTGATGCTCCTACGCAACGACACTGGGGGTGGCGAGAATCAGCGTTGGGTCAACGGAAGCGTGGGCACGGTGCTCAAGATTGACACAACAGTCTGGGTCGAGATCGACGGCGAACGCCACGAGGTTAAGCCGACGGTGTGGGAGAAGTTCAAGTACAACTACTCCCCGCTAACCAAGTCATTGCGCAAGGATGTCGTGGCCGAGTTCACCCAGTTTCCCCTGCGGCTCGCGTGGGCGGTTACCATTCACAAGTCCCAGGGCAAGACCTACGACCGGGCGATCGTGGATCTCGGCCAGCGCTCGTTCGCGCCGGGCCAGACCTATGTCGCCCTGAGCCGCATTAGCGAGCTCGAAGGGCTCTACCTGACACGCCCGCTGCGGCCGAGCGATATCATCGTGGACGAGAACGTCGTGCGCTTCATGTCACGTCAGGTGGCGATTCCCGCGATCCGCGCCTAGCCTTCGTTCAGCCGACCTTCGCCGCGGCTAGATCGACAAAGACCTCGGTGTTGAGGCGGTAGGCCGCGAGAACCTCGTCGATGACTCGCTCCCGCTCGGCGGCATCCCACCCGACCGAGTCGAGTGCGTCGCGGTAGGCCTCCTTGAACTGTTTGGGGCTATCGATCTGGTCGAACTCGTAGAAGCGCACACCGTCGGTGTCGAGGCCATAGAGGCGCTGCATGATTCGAGAGATTGCCTGTCCCCCAGACAGATCACCCAGGTAGCGGGTGTAGTGGTGGGCGATAAACCCGCCCGCCCACCCTTCGGCGGCGACCTTCTCGATCCGCTCGACATAGCGCTCGGTCGCGGACACGGGCGCGAACGAGTCGCGCCAGGCCGGACCAGCGAGGTAGGCCATGTCAGCCTCGAGGGCCGGCAAGCGGGTCAGCTTGCCGGAGATGAATTCAGAAGCGGTCGCGTCGTGCGAAAAACTGGCTTGCGCCGACTCGAGCGCCTCATAGAGAAAGTAGTGCTGGGCGACGAGAGCAACGTAATCCTCGCGCGTGCCCAGGCCCTTCATGAGGTCGCTCATGAAGTTCGCTCCCGCGCTGTCTTCGTGGCTGGCCATCGTTGCCTCGCGCAGCGCTTGCGAAAATGGTGCGAGGTTCACGAGAAGCTCCAGACGACGACGGGGTTAGGCGACCCTAAGTCTAGTCCAGCGCGTGAGATCCGTTCAGTGTTCGTGCTCCGGAAGGATGAGCACGAACGGCTCAGCCTCCTCAACGGGAGCGTCGGAGTGCTGCCCGTGCGGCTGGGCCGCTGCACCTGCGGCAGTAGCTGCCAAGGCTGGAGTGGTCAGGCCGCCGACGACCAGCCCGCCGACCACGAGCGCCAGCAGGTATCGAATAACGCCGGGGACCCGGGCCTTCGTTTGGTTCCGGACCTGGCGGCGCGAGTGCACCGCAAGTGTTCCGGCAATGAACAGTGAGAACAGGCTCGCTATCGCGAGAGGCATGAACGGTAAGGATGCCGCAACCGCCGGCTCGCGAACCAGCGCAGAGACGGTCAGCAGCAAGCCCCAGCCGAACACCGGCGCCAAGGCCAGTGCGAAGCTGGTCTGGGGCGCCGGGATGCTGTCGCGAGCGAGCGTGACGACTCCCCAGCCGAACTCGACGATGCCCAGTGCCCCCAGGATGAAGCCAAAGGCGGGAGGGGAGCCAATTACTAGTGCCGCGTGAATGAGCCCGGCGCCGATTGCGGCGAAGGCGACCCACGTACGAGTGATCGTCGGCATGGCGTTTCGCTCCCCTCCCATCTTCGCGGCTACGCCGTCGCGGTCTTCGTCGCGCGATCCGCGCCGAGCCCAACGGCGAGCAAGATAACCGCGCTGGCGAAGTGCAGGCCGTTATCCGCGACGTTGAGCGCCAGGACGTTCAGCGCCGTTCCAACGAGGAACAGCCCAGCCAGACCCAGCACGAGATACGCGGCACCGATCACCCCGTTGACGGTTTTCGCTGCTCGCACGCTAGACAGTCCAGCCATGAGCAACGCAGCACCGATCAGCAGATGAGCGACGTTGTGGAAGATGTTGACCTGGAAGATTCCCAGAAGCAATCCACCCTCCGTGGCGAAGAAGCCCACCCCCGACGTCACTGTGAAGCCCAGTGCTCCTACGAGCACATAGACGGCACCGAAGACGATTGCGAGCAGACGGTTTGGTGATGTGGTCATGATGACCTCCCTTTGTTGAAGGTCTATTCGACGCGGTTGCGTGGCCGGATTGGTTATTCGTGGGCTCTGGGCTGTAAACCGAGCCGTGCGCAGGCGGCGTCATAGAGCACGACGATCTCGCTGCGGATCTGGGGACGTTCGGAAATCGCCTTCGACCACGGCACGGTCACCACCGCTTCGTCGTCGTCGATGAGGTAGCTCCAGGTGCCCCCGTTGCCGTCGAGATCGATCATCGTCGCGGCCCAGGCGTCGGTCGAGCCAAAGGCGCGCGCAATCAGCAGGTTGTCCTCCGGGTGATCATCGTTCATGTGATGCAGTACCGCGGCGACGATGTCTGAAGTGAAGGTGGTCACGGATCAACGCTAGTCGACGGCTCGTCGGTGCCTAGTCGATGAGGTGCTTCTCCAGAAACACCGCCGTCCGCGCGAACGCCAACGCGGCCGCCTGAACGTCGATACGATCCGGAATGCTGGCGTTCGCGAACGAGTGCTCGGTGCCGAGATAGGTGTGCTCGGTCACCGGAGTGCCGTGGTCTTTGAGTCGCGAGACAAAGTGTTCGGGGCCGTCGGCGTCGTCCCACTCGTCGTTTTCGGCCCACTGCAGCAGAACCGGGCAGGGGATGATGCCGTGTTCCGCCTCGCTGAGGCTGGCGTAGTAGGCGACGACGACATCCGCCACCCCCGCCTGGGCGTGAAGCAGTGCGAGCCAGCCGCCCAGGGAAAACCCGACGAGCCCGACACGCTCGTCGCCGGACTCTTGGGCCAGCGCGATTGTGTCGTCGACCTCGGCGAGAGCGGTGGCGACGTCGAGCTGGTTCATCAGGGATTCGGCGGTCGAGGCATCCGTTGTGCAGACGCCCCCATAGAGGTCGGGCACGGCAACGCGAAGACCCCTGCCCGCGAGCGCCTCAGCGAACGGCTCAAGGCCGGGCAAGCGCCCGTACCAGTCGTGCAACACGACAACGACAGGGTTACCCGGTTTCCCGTAAAACAGCGGGACGCCGGGGAACGGAATCGGGACCAGTTCGGTCATGCCTCGATGGTAGTGGTGAGCCCCACTCTGCGGCCCAATGATGGTGCGTCCCGAAGGAGTCTGCGGAAG
>JBBQZJ010000103.1:0-7569 GCA_038207805.1 Actinomycetales bacterium
AGACGGCGGCGGCGGGCCGACCCGGGGGCCGCTTCCTCGGGGGTGGCGCGCGTTCCCGCGCGCCACGCACGGGGGTTGTCGGATGCCGCCGTGGGCGAGCTTGTCGTCGCAGCCGAGCGTTGTGGCACGTGGCACGCCGCCGATCGGGTCATTGACCACACCTTGCGTCACGAAGCCCGATTCACGAAGCTGCGCCACCAAGTGGATGCTGCTGCGCGGCGAAACCTGTTGTGGCTCGTTGCCGGAGCACTCGCCACATTCGCGATCGTGCTGTTCGTCTACTTCCGCTAGCTCGAGGCCGGGGGTCGCTTTGCGCGCGGCGTCTTGGCCGGCGCTGAAGCCGGTGCTGGTGCCACTGCGGGCGCCGGTGCGGCAGCGGGTGCCGGGGTGGCCGGTGTGACTGTCGCGGCCGCTCTGGTGGGTTCCGCGAGGAAGACAATCAGCACGATGAGGCCGGCGATGGGCAGCAGGATCCAGAAGATGTTCGTCCACTCGCGGCCCGTGTCACGCAAACGTCGCACGGTCACGGCGAGGCTGGGCAGCAGCACCGCGATGCTCCAGAAACCGGCGAGGTTGATCATCGGAGCCATCGAGAGCGAATACGCGGACTCCATGCGGTCCGACCCCCACATCCCCGGGCGGAATGTGCCGGGGAGCAGGGCACTGAGCGCCGACGAAACGAGGAAGCTGAAGAGTGCGAACCACCAGAATTCGGGGCGGGTGGCGCGACCCTGAAACTCGGCGTACTTGCGGAAAACGGTTTTGATTGATTCGAAAAAGGTCATGCGTCGAGACTAGCGAGGACGCGCGGAATGTGGGGAGGGGGATAACCCCCAGATCCGGCGGTTGGCTCTTGTGCCGCGCGCATCCTTGATTTTCCTACTCCGTGCTGTGGACAGCTCGCCACACCCTGCTAAACTCTCAAGGTTGCCGTCTAACGGCCGCGGATAAAGAGAGCTCAGGCATCCCGCCCAGTGTCGATTCAGGCACGCGAGCACCGCGCAACGAGAAGAAAGGGGATCACCTTATGGCTTTAGAAGCCAGTGTCAAGAAGGCGATCATCGATGAGTACGCTACCCACCCGGGCGACACGGGATCCCCCGAGGTCCAGGTCGCGATGCTGACTCACCGCATCAAAGACCTGACCGAGCACCTCAAGGAGCACAAGCACGACCACCACTCACGTCGTGGTCTGCTGCTGCTCGTGGGGCAGCGTCGCCGCCTGCTGGGTTACCTGCAGGACATCGACATCGAGCGTTACCGCTCGTTGATCGAACGGCTGGGTCTGCGCCGCTAATCGCGATCGCGTCGAACTTGACTGCGGGCCGTCACCTCACGAGGTGGCGGCCCGTTTCACGTCCCGAATCAGCGTGTTGAGTCGATGACCTAAGGTCGAATCATGGTTTCAGACTTCGGCTCATTAAAGCGCGCCAGGTACATCGAGCTCACCACGGTTCGCAAGACAGGTGAGAGCGTGAGCACACCGGTGTGGCTCGCCATCGACGGTGATTCTGTTGTTGTGTTGACTATGGAAAGCGCCGGCAAGCTTAAGCGCATTAGACATACACCGGCGGTGACCATGCGCCAGTGCAATCTCGCTGGCCGAGCAAAGGCTAATGCTGTTGCAGTGGCTGGTGTTGCCGAGATTGTGACCGATGAGCCACGCCAGTCCGCACTGATTGCGCTCCTTAGTGCGAAGTATGGATGGCAGTTCCGCATGGCATTCGGGAGTGCGGCCAAGCAGCGCGCGCGAGGCCTGCCCGTCGTTCTGAGAATCACGCCGAATTGAGCAGAAAGGCACGTTTATGGCGGTTCAAGTCATCTACAACGAAATCGGCGGACCTGAGGTCCTCACCATCGTGGAGGTACCCGTGCCAGAACCAGGGCCGGGTGAGGTTCGCGTTCGAGTCGAAGCGGCCGGGCTGAATCCCGTTGACTGGAAGATTTTTACTGCGGTCTCGCAGAATTACGCGACGACGCCGCCGTCGGGCAACGGCAACGACTTCGCCGGTGTGGTGGATGCTCTCGGGGCAGGCGTATCCGCCTTCACGGTAGGCGACGCAGTATTCGGCGGGGCACGTCATGCTGCGCAGGCGAGTTACTTGGTCATTACCGCCGAACTGCTCCTCCGCCGCCCGGAGGGCCTCAGCGTGGAACAAGCGGCTGGCCTCGACATCGTGGGTCGGACTGCGATCGCCAGCGTCAACGCAATCGCGATCGCGCCCGGCGACGTTGTGCTGGTGAGTGCCGCGGCCGGGGGAGTCGGCGGACTCGCTTCGCAACTAGTCCTTCGCGCCGGAGCCACGGTCGTCGGCACCGCGGGTGAGTCAAACCACGACTACTTGCGGGGGCTGGGTGTGATTCCAGTAGTGTACGGCTCGAACCTTGCTGACCGGCTCAGTGATGCCGCACCGGGCCCCTTCACGGCCGCGCTAGATAACCACGGCAAGGACACGATCGAGGCTGCTCTTGAACTGGGAATCGCGCCCGAGCGCATCAACACGATCGCCTACCGGGCTGCAGTTGCTGAGCACGGCATCTCGGGCGTTGGAGCAGCGTCGGCACCAGTTCCAGAATTGGCCGATCTCGCCGACTTAATCGCTGCCGGCGAGATCTCGTTTCCCATCGACTCCACGTTTCCGTTGGAGCGTGTGCGCGACGCGTACGAACATCTGATGGCGGGCCATCTGCGCGGCAAGGTTGTGCTCACGCTCGACTAGGGCAAACGGGCGCGTTACGGTGGCCGGTAGCATCCGTTTATGGCTGAATATCCTGAACTCGACCGAAACGACCTCGGCAAGGGGAGCCTGAGCAACTATCGTTATGGTCTCGCGCCCAACAATGCACGCGTACGCATTCGGTTGGCGGGCTGCAATGCACACCAAAGCGAACTGAAGCAGATGGTGGATGAGGGGGCCTCGGGCTTGGAGACCGCAATCGGTCGTCGTAGCCAACAGGAGGACGCCACGGATGCACCCATCGAGGTGCGCCTCTTCACCGGAACGCGGGTCAGTACGCCAGTCGGTTGGGTGCCGCGGGGCCTCGAGTCCGTCGTCGACGAAGCTCTGTCACGCCTCGATCTGAACGGCCGAAAGCAGCGCATCCCAGTCGAGATTGTGCGCAAGGGTGGCCGCTACCGAGTCGAGTTGTTGATCGGCCTCACCAAGTAGAAGCACGCCGCGAGATTCTCACGACCCGCCGGTGCATAGAGTCGACCGGCTCGCTAGAATCTGCCCATGCCACGCGCATCGTCAGCAGGCGGTTCTGCGAAATCGGTGGAACCGTATCGTCGGAGCTGGATCGACGCACTTATTGACTTCATTGAGCGTATTCCCGGGCCGACCTGGATCTTCTATTTACTCGTCACGCTCGTCTTCGTCGCAGGCGGAACCGGTCTGCGGTGGCTCGACGGAACCCTGGCCTTGGGTACGTTTAGCGCTCCCCGGATTGTTCTCGATCTTTTGACGGTTTTCGGCCTGGTTGCGATTCACGTCGCGAAGAAGATCGCGCAAGATTCACTTGAGACCTTTCGCCCCGCTCTTGGTGATCTTGAGCCGGCTGTCGACACCCTTCGTTACGAACTCACGACCATGAGCAGATCGGCGGGATTTTTCGTCGTTGTGGTGTCGATTGTTTTCACGTCGTCGAGCCTTCTCGCTGACCTCGAAGCATGGGATATCACTCCCAGCACGTCGCCGGGAGTGGCGGGATTCTTTGTAACCGAAGCGCTTATCGACATCGTATTTTTTGTGGCATTCGTCTCGTTTGCCTATCGACAGGTGAGGACCGTGATGCGCATTCACCGCGCCGCGACCCAGATCAGTCTTCTCGAGAGCAGTGCAAGGAATGGTTTTTCGACCCTCACGCTAACCCTCTCGATCTTGGTTGCCCTGCCCATCTATCTCTCGTCTCTCTCGTATGCCATCGCGGGAGTCTTCTTTGTCGGCGTGAGTGTTATTGACCTCGCGGGGATCGCCGTTGTGCTCACCATGGCGACTCTCGTCTTCGTTGTGCCCCTCTATGGTCTCCATCGGAGACTCGCGCAGGAGAAGGCCAATGCACTCATGACAGTCGGTGCCAGCTTCAGTTCGACCACTCAGGAACTGCATTCCCGTATCGCACAGGGCACATTCGATCAACTCGGGGGAGTGAATACTGCGCTGACGAGTCTGGTTATCGAGCGGGATGCCCTGCGACGAGCCTCCACTTGGCCATGGGAAGTCGAGACACTTCGCGGTTTTCTTTCGTCTGTCGCGCTCCCCATCGCCCTGTGGCTGGTCACGGCCCTACTCGGGCGCGTCATCGGAGCGTGAGACTCAACGCCGGAAATTAGTCGTCGAGCACGAAGGTCACTTCGAGCGTGACCTGCCAGGTCGTCACTTTGCCGTTGGTGATGTCGACTTTCTGTTCCTTCACCCACGCGCCAGAGACGTTGCGTAGGGTCGAACAGGCTCTCTCGATTCCGCCGGAGACTGCATCTTCGAAGCTCTTGGTCGAACGGGACGTGATGGTGGTGACGCGGGCTACGGTAGCCATGGTTCCTCCTTGAACGATGTGTGCTCTATTCAACGCCTGATCACCGAGATCCGCACCTAGGTTGCGACACGCCGGTACTGGTAGGCTCTACAAGGTTGTGCGCGGGTTTCCGTAGCATGACCTACGGAGCAGGCTGGCAAGAAGCTGGTCACCGGTGGTGAATTTCCGAGTAGTTCGGAGACTTTCTACTGTTGGCCAGACAAGCACAACCACTCTAGGTATGCGCTGTACGCACGCGTCCTCCTGCCCGCTCCTGCTCTGCGTTTGCGTAACGCTGATGAGTCGCACGCCATTCGGGTGAGCGACGTTAAACAAAGGAGAAAACCCCTTGGAGGGTCCAGAAATTAAGTTCGCCGAAGCCGTTCTCGATAACGGCAAGTTCGGCAAGCGCACGGTTCGGTTCGAGACCGGCCGCCTTGCGTTGCAAGCTCAGGGCGCTGTTGCGGCCTATCTCGACGAAGAAACCATGATCCTGTCCGCCACCAGTGCGGGCAAAAGCCCTCGCGAGGGCTTCGACTTTTTCCCCCTCACGGTGGATGTCGAGGAGCGCTCGTACGCCGCAGGCAAGATCCCCGGATCGTTCTTCCGTCGCGAGGGCCGTCCCTCAACGGAGGCCATTCTGGTCTGCCGTCTCATCGACCGCCCGCTGCGCCCGACCTTTGTTGAGGGCTTGCGTAACGAGGTGCAGATCGTCATCACCGTACTGGCCATCGCACCCGACGAGTTCTACGACGCTCTCGCGATCAACGCGGCATCGGCGTCGACCCAGATCTCGGGCTTGCCGTTCTACGGACCGGTCGGCGGCATCCGCCTCGCGTTGATTGGCGACCAGTGGGTTGCGTTCCCGAAGTTCAGCCAGCTCGCTGAGGCCGTGTTCGACCTCACCGTCGCGGGTCGCCTCGTCACTAACGACAAGGGCGAAGAGGATGTCGCGATCATGATGGTCGAGGCCGAAGCTACCGAAGGCAGCTGGGACCTCATCAAGGCCGGCGCAACGAAGCCCGACGAGGCAGTTGTTGCTCAGGGCCTCGAGGCGGCCAAGCCGTTCCTCACACAGCTCATCAAGGCGCAAGCCGAGCTCGCGGCTCAGTCAGCGAAGGCCATCCAGGACTTCCCGCTGTTCCCGCCGTACGCTCAGGTGACCTACGACGCAGTCGCGGCGATTGCCTACGACGACTTGAAGCACGTGTACCAGATCGCCGACAAGGTCGAGCGCCAGACCGCGGACGACGCACTGAAGTCTCGCGTGAAGGATGACATCGCGGCGAAGGTCGCTGCCGAGGAGCTGCCGGAGTCGGCACTGGCCGAGGTCAGCGCAGCCTACAAGTCGGTATCCAAGAAGGTCATGCGAGCTCGCGTGCTGACCGAGGGCATCCGCATCGATGGCCGTGGTCTCAGCGACATCCGTGCGCTGGATGCCGAGGTTCAGGTGATCCCGCGCGTTCATGGTTCGGCGATCTTCCAGCGCGGCGAGACCCAGATCCTGGGTGTCACTACCCTCAACATGCTCAAGATGGAGCAGCAGATCGACTCCCTGGCTCCGGTCAAGAAGAAGCGCTACCTGCACCACTACAACTTCCCGCCCTACTCGACCGGGGAGACCGGTCGGGTCGGTAGCCCGAAGCGTCGCGAGATCGGGCACGGCTTCTTGGCCGAGCGCGCACTCGTGCCGGTTTTGCCGCCGCGCGAGGAGTTCCCGTACGCAATCCGCCAGGTGTCTGAGGCTCTCAGCTCCAACGGGTCGACGTCGATGGGTTCGGTCTGTGCATCCACCCTGTCGCTGCTCAATGCCGGTGTGCCGTTGCGCGCACCCGTCGCTGGCATCGCCATGGGCCTCATTTCCGACGAGGTCGACGGGGTAACGCGCTACGCGGCGCTCACCGACATCCTTGGTGCTGAGGATGCACTCGGCGACATGGACTTCAAGGTTGCCGGAACCTCCGAGTTCGTCACGGCAATCCAGCTGGACACGAAGCTCGCTGGCCTTCCGTCCAGTGTTCTGGATGGCGCGCTCAAGCAGGCGAAGGAGGCTCGCACCGCGATCCTCGCCGTGATCAACGCCGCGATCGACGCTCCCGACGAGATGGCGCCGACCGCGCCTCGCGTGATCAGCGTGCAGATCCCGGTCGACAAGATCGGTGAGCTGATCGGCCCGAAGGGCAAGACGATCAACCAGATTCAGGATGACACCGGCGCAGACATCTCGATCGAGGACGACGGAACCGTGTATATCGGTGCTGTCGACGGCCCTTCGGCTGAGGCCGCTCGTGCCGCGGTTAACGCGATTGCGAACCCGCTGAACCCGGAGGTTGGCGAACGATTCCTCGGAACCGTCGTGAAGCTCGCGACGTTCGGTGCGTTCGTCTCGCTCACCCCCGGCAAGGATGGTCTGCTGCACATCAGTGAGGTGCGTAAGCTCGCCGGTGGCAAGCGCGTCGAGAACGTCGAAGACGTGCTCTCCGTCGGCCAGAAGATCCAGGTCGAGATCACGAAGATCGATGACCGTGGAAAGCTTTCGCTCGCACCGGTCGACGACAGCGCGGATTCTGCAGACACCGATTCTTCAGGCACGGATTCTGCAGACACCGACAGTTCGGTTGCCGCGTCCGACGGCCCAGAGGCATCAGCCGAAGGCTAAGGCCTCAGTCGAGAACGCTCAGGCCCACCCCGTCCGCGGAGTGGGCCTGAGCGTTTCTCAGCCTCAATTGTCTGCCCCCACTTTGGGGGTGATTCGGCAAGCGCTTGCGGTTCTAGGGTGAGCGGGTGACCCAATTCGACCACTTCATGACAGGCCTGACCCTCTGGCTTGATACTGCGTGGTACCTCTGGGTAGCACTCGCTGCCGTCGCCCTCGTGGTGGTGTTCGTCGCGGTGTTCGCAAAAGCCCGTGCTCGGGCTCGGCGGCGCGTGCCGCAGTACCGTCGTCAGGCATCCAGTAGGTAGGGTTGCGCGCTACTCGACGATGACCCCGGGATAGGGCAGCGGGGAGTCCCAGATACCGGTTTGCGATAGGGCCACAATTCCCGCAGCGAG
>JBBQZJ010000104.1:0-7499 GCA_038207805.1 Actinomycetales bacterium
GCCTGCAGTTAGAGCAGGATGCCCAGCACGGTCGCCGCGGCCAGCACGCCCAGCACGGCAATCGTCACCCAGTGGATGTCGCGGCGCACCGATCCCGGCTCAGCGCCGGCATCCAGCAGACCGTCAGCGCGCAAGTCGTCCCAGTGGTGGCGGATGACGAACGCCGCGGCTCCACTCTGAGTCTCGAGCAGGTCGCCGGGTCGAGGCGAGAAACCCGACGACGCGACGCGCGCCGAGGATCGGGTCGCGGCCTGCGAGGCGTAGCGGTTCGGTGCTGGACTCGCCCAGACGGTGACCTTGCGGTCAGCAGTGTGAAGTGTCAGGGCCCACTTGGTGTCGACGAGGGTAATGGCCGGCCACGGCAGATGCACGGTGCTGAAGACATTGCGCACGGTCACCTCGTGCTCGGCGACTCCCAGTCGCGGCAGCCAGAACAGCGCGATGGCGACCGCGGCCAGCAGCAGGGGTCCCCAGCCGTAGCGGAGCAGACCGACCAGGTCGCCGGCGACGGCGTAGCCCGCGATTCCGGTCGCGGCGATCACCACCACAATCACACTCAGGACCCGGCCGAAGGCCGGTCGGAAGATCGTCGGAGCGAAGCGCATGTACCCAGCTTCGCAGACCGCACGGCGAAGGGCATCCAGTGACTCCAGCAGCAACCGCAACCGCGGAGACAGTACTCGAGGTGACCGGCCTCGGCGTGGAGTTCTGGGTCGACGGCACGTTCTACCCGGCCGCGACCGACCTCACGTATACCGTCAAGCGCGGTGAGGTGCTCGCGATCGTCGGCGAATCCGGCTCAGGCAAAAGCTCGAGCGCCATGGCTTTGTTAGGCCTACTGCCCGCTAACTCGCGGGTCACGGGTTCAGTCAAACTCCTCGGACGCGAAATTCTCGGCTTCGGTCAGCGCGAGTTGCGGGGTGTGCGAGGAAGCCAGATTGCGGTGATTTTCCAGGAGCCCATGACGGCGCTCAACCCCGTCTACACGATCGGCTTCCAGATCATGGAGGCGCTGCGTACGCACTTCGACTTGAACCCTAGCCAGGCCAAGGCGCGTGCAATCGACCTTCTGACCAAGGTCGAAATGCCCGAGCCGACAATCGCGTTCAATAAGTTTCCACACCAGCTGTCTGGCGGCCAGCGCCAGCGCGCCATGATCGCACAGTCGATCTCATGCGACCCCGTGTTGCTGATTGCCGACGAGCCGACAACCGCGCTCGACGTCACCGTTCAGGCGGAGATCCTCGACCTGTTGCGCAGCCTGCACAAACGACTCGACAGCGGGATCATTCTCATCACCCACGATATGGGTGTCGTGGCTGACCTTGCCGACAACATCCTGGTCATGAAGGATGCCATCGGTGTCGAGTCCGGAAACGTCGTCGACGTCTTTACCAAGCCGCAGCATCCCTACACCCAGTCGCTACTGGCAGCAGTGCCGAGTCTCAGTACCGTCATGGCGGTGCAGGTCACCGAACCGGAGCCTGTCCGGCCGAAAGACACCCGCGAGCCGACTCTGAAGTTCGAGGATGTCGCCATCGACTACCCGAAGCGCGGCCGGGTGCCCGCCTTCCGTGCGGCCGAGCACATCAACCTCGAGATCTACCCCGGGGAGATCCTCGGGCTGGTGGGCGAATCCGGTTCCGGCAAGACGACGTTGGGCCGAGCGTCGGTCGGTTTGCTCCCGATCGCCGAGGGAAAGCTCACCGTGGTTGGCCACGACATCTCGCATGCGAACAACCGAGACCTGCGCCCGCTGCGTCGCAAGACCGGAATCGTGTTTCAGGATCCGGGGTCGAGCCTCAACCCGCGCATGCCGATTGGCCAGTCGATAGGCGAGCCCCTGCTGTTGGCCGGCGAGGCATCGGGCAAGGCGCTCGATCGTCGCGTGGAAGAGTTGCTCAGCTCAGTGGAGCTACCGACGAGCTACCGCAACCGCTACCCGCACGAGTTGAGTGGTGGCCAGCGCCAGCGCGTGGGGATCGCCCGAGCACTCGCACTCACCCCTGAACTACTGGTTGCCGATGAACCAACCAGCGCGCTCGACGTGTCCGTTCAGGCCCGATTCCTTGACCTGCTGCAGGAACTTCAGGAGCGCCTCCAGTTCGCGTGTCTGTTCGTGAGTCACGACCTGGCGGTCGTGGACATCCTCGCGCACAGAATCGCGGTGATGCATCGCGGTAGACTGGTCGAGCAGGGCACCAGAGACGAGATCCTGCGCAATCCCCAAGACCCGTACACCCAGCGACTCATCGCTGCCGTTCCGCTGCCAGATCCACTTGCGCAGCGTGCTCGGCGGGAGCAACGCTCCGCGTCCCAGGCCCAGAAGGGCCGCAACAGCTAAGGAATTTCAGTCATGGCACTCGCCACACGCTCAGACCTGCGCAACGTGGCGATTGTCGCTCACGTCGACCACGGCAAGACCACGCTCGTTGACGCCATGCTGCGCCAGACGAACTCGTTCGCCGAGCACGCTCACCTCGAGGAGCGCGCGATGGACTCCAACGACCTCGAGCGCGAGAAGGGGATCACGATCCTCGCCAAGAACACGGCAATCTCGTACAAGGGCATTCACGCGACCAACGGACCCGTCACGATCAATGTGATCGACACCCCCGGCCACGCCGACTTCGGTGGCGAGGTCGAGCGCGGGCTGTCGATGGTGGATGGCGTGGTGCTGCTCGTGGACGCCAGCGAGGGACCGCTGCCCCAGACCCGCTTCGTGCTGCGCAAGGCGCTCGAGGCGAAACTGCCCGTCGTGCTGCTGGTCAATAAGACGGACCGTCCGGATGCCCGCATCGACGAGGTCGTCACCGAGAGCCAAGACCTGCTGCTGGGTCTCGCGAGCGACATGCACGACGACATGCCCGACCTCGACCTCGACGCCGTGCTCGACGTTCCGGTGGTCTACGCATCGGGTCGCAACGGTGCTGCAAGCTGGAACAAGCCCGAGAACGGTTCGCTGCCCGACAACGACGATCTCGAGCCGCTCTTCGACGCCATCATCAAGCACATCCCAGCGCCCACCTACGACGACGAGCACCCCCTTCAGGCGCACGTCACTAACCTCGACGCCAGCCCGTTCCTCGGCCGCCTAGCGCTTCTGCGGGTGTTTAACGGCACCATCAAGAAGGGTCAGACGGTCGCCTGGGTCAAGAACGATGGGAGCGTGCACAATGTGCGCGTCACCGAGTTGCTCATAACTCGGGCACTCGACCGATTCCCGACCGAGTCCGCTGGCCCCGGTGACATCGTCGCCGTTGCCGGCTTCGAGGACATCACTATCGGTGAGACACTTGCCGACCCCGACGACGTGCGCCCCCTTCCGACCATTACGGTCGACGACCCCGCGATCTCGATGACAATCGGCACGAACACGAGCCCGCTCATCGGCAAGGTCAAGGGCCACAAGCTCACGGCCCGCATGGTGAAGGATCGCCTCGACCGCGAACTGGTCGGAAACATCTCGATCAAGCTTCTGGATATCGGTCGGCCGGATGCTTGGGAGATTCAGGGCCGCGGCGAGCTAGCTCTCGCAATCCTCGTGGAGCAGATGCGCCGGGAGGGCTTTGAGCTCACCGTTGGCAAGCCGCAGGTGGTTACCAAATACATCGACGGCAAGCTGAACGAGCCGTTCGAGCACCTGACGATCGACTCGCCCGAGGAGCACCTGGGCGCGATCACTCAGCTCATGGCGTCGCGCAAGGGTCTCATGTCCACGATGACCAATCACGGCACCGGCTGGGTGCGCATGGAGTTCATCGTTCCGTCGCGCGGGCTCATCGGATTCCGCACCGAGTTTCTTACGATCACGCGCGGCACCGGCATCGCGAATGCGATCTCGCACGGCTATGAGCCGTGGGCTGGTGCGATTGAGACTCGAACCAACGGTTCGATCGTCGCCGACCGCTCGGGTGTCGCAACTCCGTTCGCAATGACGGCGCTCCAGGAGCGGATGTCGTTCTTCGTTGAGCCGACCCAGGAGGTCTACGAGGGCATGGTGGTGGGCGAGAATTCGCGCGCCGACGATATGGATGTCAACATCACCAAGGAGAAGCAACTCACCAATATGCGCCAGTCCACCTCGGACGTGTTTGAGCGCATGACACCGTCACGCAAGCTCACGCTCGAGGAGTGCCTGGAGTTCGCCCGCGAAGACGAGTGCGTGGAGGTCACCCCCGAGGTCATCCGCATCCGCAAGGTCGAACTGGACTCCAACGCGCGGGCGCGGGCATATTCACAGCGCAAGAAGCAGAACGCGTAATACCGGGAATTCCTGTCGTCACCGTATTGTCAACCCGAAGCGCGACTTCGCGCGTCGTGTAAGCAGGAAACCCACCCCTGCGGGCGATACGCTATGCCCGACCACACCATGACGGAGGCATCATGAACACCGTGCGCAAGCACTATGCGGCACCCATTGCGTTAGCCATCGCCCTGCTGATTACCCCGGCCCTGTCGGGCTGTTTCTCCAACCCGATCGAGTCGATAGTGGAGGGCGTCACGGGCGGAGACGTCGATCTCGGCGGCACGAGTCTGCCGACCGGCTACCCGACCGCGGAGGTGCCGATCATCAACGGCGAGATCCTCTTCGGCGGCTCCCTCGGCAACGATGAGGGCAAGGTCTTCAACGTGACGGTGCGGGTTGCCGATGCGGGCGCGATCGACGCGATCAAGGCTCAGCTCGAAGCGGCCGGCTTCACGGCCGAGGGTGAATTCGGCGGGTCCAGTGCCGATGGTGGATCCTTCATCGGCACTACCGACAAATGGGGCGTGCTTGTTGTGGTGTCCAAAGACAGCGACAACGGATTCATCGCCAACTACACGGTCACAACTGCGAGCAAGTAGAGCACGCCAGTCGGCCGCGGTTTAGGCCGCGGCCGGCGCAGCCGCGCGACGGCCGCGCAGTGAGCGAGCGAGAAACACCGTCATCACCGGGATGACATAGGCCAGCCACGCAATCGCTGCCACCCATGTCGTCGCGGGCGAGAAGTTGAGCGTGCCCTTGAGCAGAGTGCCATACCAGCTGTCCGGCGGGATCGCCGCGCTGACATCAAAGGCCAGCACCTCGCCGCCCGGCACAACGCCGGCCTCCTGAAGTTCGTGTACGCCGTAGGCAAGCACACCGGCAGCAACGATGATCAGGATGGCCCCGGTAGCGGTGAAGAATGCGCTGAGGTTGATCGACAGCACGCCACGGTAGATCAGGTAGCCCAACACGGTGGCCAGGAGGATACCGAGCGTCGCGCCGATCAGGGGCAGCGCGGTCGAGCCGCTCGACTGCACAGCGGCCCAGATGAAGAGCGCCGTTTCTAATCCCTCGCGGGCGACGGCGAGAAACGCGACAAGCACGAGCCCCCAGCCGGCGCCGGAGAGATGGGAGTCGATCTCGCCGCGAAGTTGGCCGGACAGGCCTCTCGCCGCGCGCGCCATCCAGAACACCATCCACGTCACAAAGCCCGCAGCCACGAGCGACAAGACCCCGGTTATGGTCTCCTTCAGTTGATCCGACAGGCCGCTCGTGCCGTAGGTCAGTACAGCGCCGATGACGAGGGAGAGACCGACGGCCATCCCGACGCCGAGCAGGATGCGCGGCACTAGGTCGTTGCGACCAATTTTGCGCACGTAGGCCACCAGGATTCCCACAATCAAAGCGGCCTCGAGGCCCTCACGGAGCCCGATCAGAAAGTTGGCAAACACAACGCGCCCTTCAGTTACATTGGTAAGCCTAACCTAACATCGCCATCGCCCCGTGGCCGACCTCGGTGCCGCGCGCGGTAACATGAAGAGTCCGTGCAGCGAAAGGTTTAGATCCGAAGTGACGTATGTCATCGCCCAACCCTGTGTCGACCTCAAAGACCGCGCCTGTATCGACGAGTGTCCGGTCGATTGCATTTACGAAGGCGATCGGATGCTGTACATCCAGCCCGACGAGTGCGTGGACTGTGGCGCCTGTGAGCCGGTGTGCCCCGTCGAGGCGATCTACTACGAAGACGATCTGCCGAGCAAGTGGGCCGACTACTACAAGGCAAACGTCGAGTTCTTCGACGAGCTCGGATCGCCGGGTGGGGCGGCCAAGGTCGGCGTCATCCACTCGGATCACCCCCTCATCGCTGCGCTGCCCGTTGGTGGCGGCGAGGGCTAGTGGCCCGCGTAGCGCTCGAGCTCCCCGACTTTCCCTGGGACTCGCTTACGGAGTTTGGTGAGCGCGCCCGCAGTCATCCCGACGGATTCATTGACCTCTCGGTGGGCTCGCCCGTCGACCCCACCCCCGAGACGGTCCGATCGGCGCTGGCCGCAGCAACCGATGCCCACGGCTATCCTCAGACGGCGGGCACGGAGCAGCTTCGCGAAGCCATCGTCGAGTGGTTCGCCCGTCGGCGCGGCGTCGACGATCTCACGGTCGCGAACGTGTTGCCGACGATCGGATCCAAGGAGCTTGTCGCGCTGCTTCCGATGATGCTTGGCCTAGGGCGCGGCGACACCGTCGTGCACCCGACGGTCGCGTACCCTACCTACGCGATCGGCGCGGCGCTCGTTGGTGCGACCGCTGTGGCCTCCGACGATCCCGCAGAGTGGCCGGAGTCCACCGCGTTGGTGTGGCTGAACAGTCCCGCCAACCCGCACGGTCGCGTGCTCAGCGTCGAGGAGCTCAAGGCTGCCGTGGCCCGCGCCCGCGAGTTGGGCGCCGTCATCGCCAGTGACGAGTGCTACGCGGAATTCAATTGGGAAAGCGCAGAGCCCGCGCCGTCGATCCTCGACCCGCGCGTTATCTCGGGAGACCGCACGCTGGTGCTCGCGATCTACTCGCTCAGCAAGCAATCCAATCTGGCCGGCTATCGAGCCGGTTTCGTGGCCGGATGCAGCGACCTCATCGCGGAGTTGCTGGGCGTGCGCAAACACGCCGGTCTCATCCCGCCGGCCCCTGTGCAAGCCGCGATGGTTGCCGCTCTCGGCGACGAATCCCACGTTGCGCAGCAGCGCGAGCGCTATCGCGCGCGACGTGCTGTGCTCGCCCCAGCGCTCGAGGCTGCGGGATTCCGAATCGATGAGAGTGCAGCGGGGCTCTACCTCTGGGCGACCCGCGGCGAGGACTCGTGGGCGACGGTGGGGTTCTTGGCCGACATGGGAATCTTGGTCGTGCCGGAATCGTTCTACACCGACGGTGAAGCGACGCACGTGCGCATCGCGCTGACCGCGACGGATGAAGCGATCGCGGACGCCGCGGCGCGCCTCGGTCTCCTCGCCTAACTGTGGGGTAGCTCCAACGCGATCCCGCAGCCCTTGTCGCCTGCAACAGTGGTGGGCATGTGCTTATAAGCTGTAGCGGTGACCGAAACCGTTCCGGAGGCCGAGACAGCCACACTCCATTTTCCCGGGGGTTCGGCAGAGTTTCCCATCATTCGGGGCACTGACGGGCACGACTCGATCGATATTTCCACGTTCGTCAAGCAAACCGGTTTCACGACCCTGGATCAGGGCTTCGTCAACACGGCGTC
>JBBQZJ010000105.1:0-7484 GCA_038207805.1 Actinomycetales bacterium
CGGGCGTCTCCCCGCTGGTCGCGATCTTTGCAGTTCGCAGGAAGTCCGTCATGCGCACGCCGGGGATCTCCACTGGATATTGCATCGCCAAAAATATTCCGGCCCGCGCGCGCTCGTCGGCGCTCATGGTGAGCACCTCAACGCCATCCAGCAACACCGAGCCGCTCTCGACGTGGTACTTGGGGTGGCCGGCGATCGAATAGGCGAGAGTCGACTTACCCGACCCGTTGGGCCCCATGATTGCGTGAATTTCGCCCTGATTTACCACCAGGTCGACCCCCTTGAGGATCTGCTTGGTGCCTTGCTCGGTCTCGACACTGACGTGGAGATTCTTGACTTCGAGTACTGACATTAGGAAACTGCGACTTTCTGAGTTGGGTCGATGAGAATGACGCCATCGGCGTCAACCGTCACCGCGAAAACGGGTACCGGCTCATAGGCCGGAAGGGTTTGTGGCTTACCGGTTGTCAGAGAGAACAGTGACCCGTGCGCCCAGCACTCGATCGAACCGTCCTCGACGAACCCTTCGGCGAGAGAGATGTCTCCGTGGGTGCACGTGTCGCCAATGGCGTGAACCGTGCCCGTCGCGTCTTTGACGATCACGATCGGCACGCCATCCAGCACGACGCGGTGTGCTTTGTTCTCCTCGAGTTCCGTCGTGGTGCCAATCCGGTGCGCGGTCATGCTGCTCCCCCGAGTTCTGCCTCGATAACGCTGTGAAGGTGCTCTTCGAGTGCCGGGTCGCCGACCTTCTGCACGATTTCGGAAAGGAAGCCGATTACGACGAGTCGCCGCGCCTCTGCCTCAGAGATTCCGCGGGCTTGAAGGTAAAAGAGTTGCTCGTCGTCAAAACGGCCCGTTGCGCTGGCGTGACCGGCACCGAGAATGTCCCCGGTCTCGATCTCCAGATTGGGGATCGAGTCGGCACGGGTTCCTTCGGAAAGCACAAGATTGCGATTCTGCTCGTAGGAGTCAGTGCCGGATGCGTCGCGACCGATGAGCACATCGCCTACCCACACAGTTCGAGCTCCGGAGCCCTGCAAGGCACCCTTGTAATTGACTCGACCCTTGGTATTGGCCGCCTGATGGTGAAGGTAAACGCGATGTTCAAGGTGCTGCCCAGCATCCGCAAAGTACAGGCCATACAACGCGGCGTCCGAACCCTCCCCAGACAGATGCACCGACGGGTTGACGCGAACCACTGCCCCGCCGAGCGAGACCACAATATGGGTCAACATGGCGTCGCGACCCACGTGAGCAAAGTGGCTGGCCAAGTGGATGCCGTCGTCTGCCCATTCCTGAACGGCTACCACAGTCAGCCTGGCGCCGTCTTCAACAACAATCTCGATGTTCTCGGCGAGGTTCGCCGTGCCGGTGCTCCGAAGAACTACGTGGCCGGTGCTATTCGCTCTCGCGGTGATTACTGTGTGTGCCGCTCGCGGTGCCAAACCAAGGTCATTGCGCACCACCGTCAGGGCGGCAGGAGCATCGCCGGACACGGTTATCGCCAGCGCCTTGTCGGCGCTCGACCATGCGTTGGCCGACGCACGATCCTCGGGGATACCTGCCGAGCCGACCCGCTCGTCGCCACGATCGACCCATTCCAGGTCAGCCCCGGCGACGCCGGGAGCTTCAATCGCGTACTGAGACCCGTCGAGAGTGCCATCGATGAGCTCGCGCAACAGCGCCACCGGTGTCTGCTTCCAGTCGACCTCTTGGCCGGTGACGGCGGCAAAGTCGTCGCGGTTGACCGAGGTGAAACGACCCAAGCGGGTCTGGACTGGTACGACGCTCGTGTCATCCCATCCTCCGTCGCTGTGCGCCTTAGCGCCGTGCTGCTCGGGGGTGGTTTGCCCGCTTTTCGTGTCGGAGTTCTCTTGTGTAGCTAACGACATCTAGCCGACACTGCCTTCCATGCTCATCTCGATGAGCTTGTTGAGTTCGTGTGCGTACTCCATCGGAAGTTCGCGCGCGATCGGCTCGATGAAACCGCGAACAATCATCGCCATCGCTTCGTCTTCGGGCATGCCGCGGGACTGCAGGTAGAACAGTTGCTCGGCACTTACCCGCGAGACCGTCGCCTCGTGGCCGAGCTGCACATCGTCCACCCGAATGTCGATCGAGGGGTAGGTGTCGCTGCGCGAGATCGTGTCGACCAGCAGGGCATCACACCGAACAGTGTTCGCCGAGTGGTGGGCTTTCTCGTCGACACGCACCTCACCGCGGTAGCCGGCTCGACCTCCGCCGCGAGCAATCGACTTAGAAACAATCGACGACGTTGTGTACGGGGCCATGTGGATCATCTTCGCGCCGGCATCCTGATGCTGACCCGGTCCGGCGAATGCCACCGAGAGGGTCTCGCCCTTCGCGTGTTCGCCAACGAGGTAGATCGAGGGGTACTTCATCGTCACCTTGGAGCCGATGTTGCCGTCGATCCACTCCATCGTCGCGCCCTCGTGGGCGATCGCCCGCTTGGTTACGAGGTTGTAGACGTTGTTTGACCAGTTCTGGATGGTCGTGTACCGCACCCGTGCGTTCTTCTTTACGATGATCTCGACGACGGCGGAATGAAGCGAATCCGACTTGTAGATGGGCGCGGTGCATCCCTCGATGTAGTGAACGTATGAGCCTTCATCGGCGATGATTAGCGTGCGCTCGAACTGGCCCATGTTCTCGGTGTTGATGCGGAAATATGCCTGCAAGGGGATCTCCACATGCACGCCCTTGGGCACGTACACGAAAGATCCGCCCGACCATACCGCGGTGTTGAGAGCGGCAAACTTGTTGTCGCCTGCCGGGATCACCGTTCCGAAGTACTCGTCGAAAAACTCGGGATGCTCCTTCAATGCGGTGTCGGTATCCATGAAGATAACGCCCTGAGCCTCGAGTTCCTCATTGATGGCGTGGTACACCACCTCGGACTCGTACTGGGCGGCGACTCCCGACACAAGGCGCTTGCGTTCAGCCTCGGGGATCCCGAGCTTCTCGTAGGTGTCCTTGATGTCATCGGGAAGGTCTTCCCAACTCTGAGCCTGCTTCTCGGTTGAGCGAACGAAATACTTGATGTTCTCGAAGTCAATGCCGGAGAGATCTGCACCCCAGGTCGGCATGGGCTTGCGGCGGAAAAGCTCAAGACCCTTGAGCCGATTCTTCAGCATCGATGCCGGCTCGTTCTTGAGCCGGGATATGTCAGTGACGACCTCGTCGTTGATACCGCGACGAGCGGATGCGCCCGCGGCGTCGGAATCGGACCACCCAAATTCATACAGGCCGAGACCACTGAGTTCGGGTCGTTCGATGAGCACGTCAGACATATCTACCTCATTTCCACCGAGGGCAACCGAGTTGGTTTCCGCGGCATTCCCCGCAGTGAGAAAGGCACCGCTGGGGGCTGTTTAGACTGAAGCAAGACAAGGGAGCAACTGCTCCGGTGTCGTCGCTGACTCCCCGGCATGGCTTTTAGTCGTGAACTTCCCCAATTCTACAGTCAGCGGCACGAAATAACAGGAGGTGCGGCTGTGAAGGCCGTGATCGCGCTACTACCCAGCGCCGTGGATGCTCGCATCCGGGCTTTCTCAATTGCCTCTCTTGTGGCGCAGATCCTCATTGTCGGCACCGGCGGCGCCGTGCGACTGACCGGGTCCGGTCTGGGTTGTCCCACCTGGCCACTGTGCACGAACGACTCGCTCATCAACACACCCGAGATGGGCATCCACGGTATCGTCGAGTTTGGCAACCGCCTGCTCTCCATAGCGGTCGGTCTCATCGCGGTAATACTCGTAGTGCTCCTGCTGCGCATTCGCAGCAGCCGTGCCGACATCTTCGTCCCGACGCTTCTTGTGCTCGTGGGAACGATCGCACAGGGTGTCATTGGAGGGATCTCGGTTCGGGTGCGCCTCGACCCGTTCATCGTCGGCTCGCACTTTGTCATCTCCGCGGTGCTCGTCGGGCTTGCGACCGTGGTCGTGTATCGGGTGTTCGCTGGTGGTCGCGGCATCGAACCGTTGGCCCCGCCGTGGTTGCGACGTCTCACGCATGTCACTTCCCTCCTCGTGGCAGCCACGG
Organism: Actinomycetales bacterium; assembly: GCA_038207805.1. Lineage (GTDB taxonomy): Bacteria > Actinomycetota > Actinomycetes > Actinomycetales > Microbacteriaceae > Rhodoglobus. The sequence goes on from JBBQZJ010000105.1 coordinate 4,066, forward strand.
TAGTCGTGGGTGTGCTCACCACGGGATCCGGCCCACACGCCGGCGACAGCGCGGCTGACCGCAACGGCCTGGATCCGGAGGTACTTCAGCATGTGCACAGCTGGCCCGCCTACGCCACCTTCGCGGCCACGGTTGTGCTCGTAGTTGCCTCGTGGCGCCTAGGCGGATCGCTGCCCAGATTCCTTAAGGTCCTGCTTGCGATCGAGGTCGTGCAGATCATCGTCGGCATCACACAATCCCGTCTCGGGTTGCCCGAGATTCTGGTCGGCGTCCACATGGTGCTTGCGGTGTGTCTGGTCGCGGCGATGACGGCGGTCGTTCTGTCGTTGCGCGGGTCGGCGAAGGTCGATACCGCTGGCGGAGAGCACGCTACCGAGAGACCAACCGCCGACGCTCAGCTGGCCTGAACCACTAGAACGGCAGTAGCGGATCGATGCCCACCGCGATGAAAACGAATGTGAGATAGGTAATCGACGAGTGGAACACGCGCATCGGCCGCACCTCCCGGTGACGTATCGCTGCCGAGTACAGAGCGTGTGATTCGTAGATGAACCATCCCCCAGACAGCACTGCTACCGCGGTGTAGAGCAGGCCCATTCCCGCGACCGGGATGAGCAGCAACGAGCACGCAACAGTCGCCCACGCGTACAGCACGATTTGCAATCCGACTACCGCGCGGCCGCGCACCACGGCCAGCATGGGAACGCCGACCGACTGATAGTCGGCCCTGTACTTCATGGACAACGGCCAGTAGTGCGGCGGAGTCCACAGAAAGACGATTCCAAAAAGGATGACCGGAGTCCAGGTGAGCGATCCGGTGACGGCGGCCCACCCGATCAGCACCGGCATGCATCCCGCGGCCCCGCCCCAGACGATGTTCTGGGGTGTTCGGCGCTTGAGCACCAGCGTGTACACGAGTACGTAGAACAGAATCGCGAGCAATGAGAGGGCAGCCGCCAGCCAGTTCGTCAGCAGGCCGAGCGTCACAACGGAAGTGACCCCCACGATCCAGGCGAACCCCAGAGCCTCCCGATCGGTAAGCTCTCCCGTCACGAGCGGTCGAGTGCTCGTGCGTGCCATCACGCGGTCAATGTCGCGGTCGATGTAGCAATTGAAGGCGTTCGCCGACGACGCGCTGAGCGTTCCGCCCACGAGTGTGCCAAGAACAAGCCACAGGTTCGGGATGCCGTTTGCGGCCAAGATCATTACCGGAGCGGTCGTCACGAGCAACAGTTCGATAACTCGCGGCTTAGTGAGGCCGACGTACGCTTTCGCCTTGCGGAGCACACTCACCCGGCCGAGCATTGGCCGGTTCTCGGTGGCGACATCCATGCAGACGATTCTAGGCGACCTCGGTTGGCGCTCCCTGTGACCCCCATTGCACTCGGGGGCAGGCGCGCACGCTGGGCTCCTATACTTGAAACGCCTGCCAGCCGGGCTACCGTTTCCGTGCTCCGAGCCGCAAGGCCGATGGTGCGCCGCTGAAGGAAGGGTCACACATATCGTGGCAGCTCTGCAATGGGATCCCATCGACTCCCAGGCGGTCGACACCGCACGTATTCTGGCGGCGGACGCCGTGGAGAAGGTCGGGAATGGGCATCCCGGCACAGCGATGAGTCTGGCTCCTGCGGCTTACCTCCTGTTTCAAAAGGTGATGCGCCGCGATCCCAGTGACGACACGTGGTTGGGCCGCGATCGGTTCGTGCTGTCCGTGGGCCACAGCTCGCTGACTCAGTACATTCAGTTGTACTACGGCGGCTACGGCCTGGAACTCGACGACATCAAGGCACTGCGCACCTGGGGTTCGAAGACGCCCGGACATCCCGAGTATGGCCACACTGCTGGCGTCGAGATCACAACGGGTCCGCTCGGTCAGGGCATAGCATCCGCGGTCGGGTTCGGTTACGCGAGTCGTTTCGAACGCGGACTTTTCGATCCCGATGCCGAGCCGGGCACGAGTCCGTTCGACCACTTCGTTTACGTGATCGCGGGGGATGGTGATCTGCAGGAGGGTGTATCCAGTGAGGCTTCGTCGCTCGCCGGCCATCAGCAGCTCGGTAATCTCATCGCGATCTACGACAGCAATCAGATCTCGATCGAGGATGACACCAACATCGCGTTCACCGAAGATGTGCGGGCTCGGTATGAGGCGTACCGCTGGCACGTTCAGGTCGTGGACTGGAAAAAGACCGGTGTCTACGTCGAAGACGTTGCAGAGCTCCACTCGGCGATCGAGGCCGCGCAGGGGGTTACCGACAAACCGTCGCTGATTATTCTGCGAACGATCATCGGTTGGCCGGCACCCCACAAACAGAACTCCGGCAAGATCCACGGCTCGGCGCTTGGCGCTGACGAGCTTGCCGCCACGAAGCGCGTACTGGGTTTCGATCCGGAGAAAGCGTTCGAGGTCGATCCCGAAGTTATCGCTCACACTCGCAAGGCTCGCGACCGAGGAGCTGCGGCCCGAGCCGAGTGGCAGCGTGGATTCGACTCCTGGGCGACAGCCAACCCGGAACGCAAGGCACTGCTCGACCGGCTCGAATCCGGCGTGCTGCCCGACGGTGTTGAGGATGCCCTGCCCGTCTTCGAAGCCGGCAAGGATGTCTCGACACGAGCGGCGAGCGGCAAAGTGCTCGGCGCCTTGGGTGCTGTGCTCCCTGAGCTGTGGGGTGGGTCAGCGGACCTCGCCGAATCCAATCTCACGACCATCGAGGGTGCAGCCTCCTTCATCCCGAGCACGCATTCGACCCACGAATGGACCGGCAACGTCTACGGGCGCGTGCTGCACTTCGGCATCCGCGAGCACGCCATGGCCGCCATCATCAACGGAATCGTTCTGCACGGCCCGACCCGGGCGTTTGGCGGAACATTCCTGATCTTCAGCGACTACATGCGACCGGCGGTGCGGCTCGCGGCACTCATGGCCGTGCCGTCGATCTATGTCTGGACGCATGACTCAGTCGCGCTTGGCGAGGACGGTCCCACGCACCAGCCCATCGAGCAACTGGCATCGCTGCGGGCAATTCCCGGCCTCGATGTGGTTCGGCCGGCTGACGCGAATGAGGTTGCGTGGGCCTGGAAGACGATGCTGGAGCGACGTCAGGGCCCCGCCGGCATCGCCCTCAGCCGACAAAATCTTCCCGTGTTCGAGCGTGGCACAGGTGCCGCTTCCGGGGATACCTTCGCCGCCGCAAGCAACGCACGCAAGGGCGCATATGTTCTCGCCGAGGCCCCGAGTGGATCGCCCGATGTCATCTTGATTGCGACCGGGTCCGAGGTGCAACTGGCGATTGAGGCTCGGACCGTACTTGCGGCCGAAGGCATAAACGCTCGCGTTGTCTCTGCTCCCTGTCTCGAATGGTTTGAGGAGCAGGATGCCGCCTACCGCGAGTCTGTGCTCCCGGCTGCCGTTCGTGCCC
>JBBQZJ010000106.1:0-7473 GCA_038207805.1 Actinomycetales bacterium
AGATGAGAAGCCCGAGTGCGGCCCAACCGCCAAGCACGAGCCACGGCGCAAGTGCGTCTGCCCGCGCAAAGTAGCTCAGATCACGCAGGAGCGTGAGGGCGGCGCCGGGCGGGAAGAACTGGCCGACGGCGCCCCACGGCGCCGCGAGGAACTCGACCGGCTGGGCAGCGGCCGAAATCGGATTAGCGACAAGCATGAAGAGCAGGGCACCGACTCCGATTCCGGCGGTTCCTACCAGCGAGACCAATCCCACGATCGTGCTTGAGATGCCCAGCAGAGCGAGGCCGATCGCTCCGGCATTGAGCCAGTAGTCACCCTGAAGCACACCGAACCAGCCCTGAAGGATGCCGCTTACTGCCAACCCGCCCACGGCCGAGTAGACGAGGGTGGATACGATCCGACGCCAGACACCCACGATCACGAGGGAGGTCACAATGCCGCCGAGCATCCCACCGAGCACGAGGGGGAAAGACGATGACGCGAGACCGGCCCCGCGGGAATCGGTCGCTGCGAGCGGAACGACATCGCTCACGGCAACCGTGATGGGAGCCGGGAGCTGAATCCCCTGGGCGGCGGCGCCCGCATTCAGCTGGGTGGCAAGAACTGGCGCAAGCCCCGCCAGAAGTTGGGCGACCGGGGCACTCGCTGCCGAAGCGGTCAGCACTTCGGGCTTCGGCCCGAGAACTATGGCACCGTAGGCCTGGCGGGTTTCGATCAGGTCTACCGCGGCCGCGCGGTCGTCTACCATGGCGACCTCGAACGTGCCCGGCGACCTCTCTTCGAGCCCGCCCGCGAGTTGTTCACCCTGCGCCGACGGCCCGGCAATTGCGATCGGGAGGCCCTTAACCGATGAGGTGATGGTGGGCCACAAGAAGGCGAGAAGGATGATGCTCAGTGCGGCCACGAGGGCCACACCGACGGCAACCGCTCTGCCGATCGGGGTGTGAAGCGCTGGACTTTCTGTAGACATGGCCGCGTTCCTTTCAAAAAGAAGATTCGTTCTTTTATAGAGAAGCATTGCGGTGTTCGCTTGTCAAGAACGAACATTCTTTTTAGAGTGAAGGATGCCCAAAGTCAGCGACGAGTATCGCACCGCGAAACGGCGCGAGATCGCCGACGCGGCGCTGCGGGCGTTCCGCCGCGGCGGATTTCAGGGCGCTTCCATGGCGGACATCATCGCTGAGTCCGGACTGTCGGCCGGCGCGATCTACGGAAACTTCGCCAGCAAGGCCGAGATCGTGCTCGAGGTCGCACAGCGGGTTGTCGGTGCTCGGGTCGGGGACATTGATCGGCTCATGAATTCCGACCCGATGCCGCCACCATCCCAGTTGGTCCGGGTGCTGCTGCGGGGAATGCTCGACGACCTCGGCGACCCGACCATCCTGGTGCAACTCTGGGGTGAAGCGGCGACCGATTCCGAGCTTCGCGGGCTCGCGCGGCTGACGTTTGGTCGCCTGCAGGCCGCCAATGTTGCGTACATTTCGCTGTGGCATCAGCGCGAGCATGGGGTAGATGCTGAGCGTGCCGACCAGATCGGGCGCGATCAGATGCCCCTGTTCCTGAGTGCGGCACAGGGCTTCATCATTCAGTACGCCCTGTTGCCGGATTTCGATCCCGACGGCTACTTCGACGCGCTCGACAAATATCTGCCGCGCTAGCCCCCGAAAAAGCCTGTCGGTCACCGTCTCGCCGTCGGCTACCAGCGGTCGTGAACCGCATCCCTGAAGTAGCGGTCGTACAGGTCGACGATCTGCCGGGTGAACTCGGGTGTCAGCTCTGCGACGCTCCCTGCCGAGGCATTCGACACCGCCTGGCGCACGGTGCGTGCACCGGGAATGACCGTGGTGACTCCGGGCAACTGGGCCAGCCATGCCAGCGCCGCGACGGGCGCCGTCAGGCCCTGCGAGTCCGCGAACTCGGCGAACTCCGTAGCGGCGGCGACCCCGGCCTCGAAGTCGACCCCAGCGAAGGTCTCGCCCACATCGAACGCCTCGCCGCCGCGGTTGTAGTTGCGGTGATCATTTTCGGCGAACACGGTGTTGGCCGAGTATTTGCCACCGAGAAGCCCAGACGCCAGCGGAACCCGAGCAATGATTGCCACCCCGGCCTCCGCGGCCGACGGAAGAACTCGCTCGAGCGGTTTGAGCCGGAAGGCGTTGAGCACGATCTGCACGCTTGCTACATTCGGCCGCTCGATCGCGATTAGCGCGTCATCCGCTGTTTCGACGCTGACGCCGTAGCGCGATATCGCCCCCTCGGCAACGAGCAGATCGAGCGCGTCATAGACGCGATCGGCCACGAAGACCGCCGAGGGCGGGCAGTGTAGTTGCACGAGGTCGAGGGTGTCGGTGCGCAGGTTCGTGCGCGATCGATCCGTCCAGGTGCGGAAGTTCTCGAGCGTGTAGTTGCCGGGCTCCTGAGCGACCCGGCGGCCGATCTTCGTCGCGACGAAGATGTCGAGGTCGGGCCGGTCGGCCAGAAACGATCCGATGATCGACTCGCTGCGGCCATCGCCGTACACGTCTGCGGTATCGAAGATCGTCACGCCCGCGTCGACGGATGCCTCGAGAACTGCGCGGGCATCCGCCTCACTGACTTCGCCCCAGTCGGCGCCGAGTTGCCAGGTGCCGAGGCCGATGACGGAAAGTGGGCGACCGATGCGGTCGGCGGTACGGGTCTGCATGGCGTCAAGCCTATGCGCGGCAGGCCGCACCCGAGGCGCCCGGCCTATGCGCGGCACACCGCACCGCGGGCGACAGCTCCGCGCGGCCTAGCCAATCACCGACGCGAGTTCGCGAGCGAGCCGGGGCCGAATCAGGTGATCGTTGGCGTCGATGCGATGCATTGTCACGTGGCGCATCTGCTCGATGATCTTCATGGTGCCAGGAGCAATGAACGGGTCGAGCGCTCCGTAGACGACGTCAATGCCCACTTCCACTGCGGCGATGTCGGCCACCGTGGTCTGCGATTCGATGCAGTTCTTGAGGCTCAGGATGAACGGATCCCAGTTGCGCTCGGTTACCTCCAGAGCGGTGCCGAGCTTTAGGAGCCGGGAGATGGTTGACGCACTGGTCATCGTGAAGTCGCGGTTGCTGCGCAAGAATTCGTAGGCCTTCAGGTACAGGCCGACCTGCCCGCGCACCCACGCGTCGCCAATTTGCGACGGTGCGAGGTAGACCGGCGGGCTCACGAGAATGAGCCGAGACACCTGCTCGGGATGCTGCGCCGCGTAGCGAGCCGACAGCAGGCTGCCCAGCGAGTGGCCCACAAGAATGAAGGGGGCGCGAAGCTTCAGCGAGCGGATCGTCGCGGTGATCGAGGCCACGTGTTCCTCGATCGTGTAGGTCGCACCATCCGGCACGGGAGACTCCCCGAAGCCCAACAGATCAATCGAGATGCAGCGGTGGCGAGGCGTTAGCTTTGGCAGCACGCTCGTGAATGTCGCGGCCGATGACGCGATTCCGTGGATGAGGATGACGACCGGGCCGTCGCCCCCGTCGCTGGCAATGTGCAGCAGGGGGGCCGGAACACTAGCGACCTGCCCGCGTATCCGGCTCCACCAACCCATGGCTCCAGTATGCCCCGTGGGGCTGAACGCGAGCATGCAACTGCGTTCAGCCCCACGTGCAGAGTCGGTTAGGCCGAGGCATCCTCGTCGGCGCTAGGGTCGCTGCCGTTGTCGCTGCCGTTGTCGCTGCCGTTGTCGTTGTCGCTGGCGTCGCCGGTGAAGGCCTCCTTGAGAGAGTCGTGCACGTCGTCCGCCTTCTCCTTGAGGAAGTCGGCCGCCTCGCCCGCTTTGTCCTTGACGAGCTCGGCCGCATCTCCGGCCTTGTCCTTCACGAGCTCGGTCGCGTCGCCCGCTGCATCCTTTGCCTTCTCGAAGCCCTCCGAGAAGTTCTCCTTGGCGTCGTCCATGAATCCCATGCTTGCCCCTTCGTGATGGTTGAATTTGTGCGAACCCTCCGAGCGTAACTGACGGTCGAATCGTAAGGAACGTTGGGTAGCGATTGATACTCACCGTGGCTAGCGTGATGATCATGAGGCGATCACTATTCATTCCCACAGCACTACTTCTGTCTGCTCTCGCACTGACCGGTTGCTCGGCGGCGTCGGACTCAACCAGCACCGACAACCTCTCGGCCCCCGCTCCCGAATCGGGCGGAGGCTTCGCTCAGGACCAGTCCGGCACGGTTGCCGTTGAGTCCGGCGTCATCGACCGGCAGGTCATCACCACCGGCTACGTCACGATTACCGTCGTAGACCCGTTGGATGCCGCGACCGAGGCGATTCGCATCACCGAGTCGGTCGGCGGGCGAGTCGACGGGCGCTCTGAGTACGCTCCGCGCGGCGGCGATAAGGGTAGCGCAACGCTCACTCTGCGCCTTCCCGCGGACAACCTCACCGAGACTCTCGAGAAACTCAAGGTGCTCGGCGAGGTTCAAGAGGTATCGCTGAACGCCACCGATGTCACGATGCAGACGCAGGATCTCGATGCCCGAATCACGGCGCTGTCGGCGTCGGTCGACCGGCTGATTGGGCTTCTCGCAACGGCGACAGACACCGACACGCTCATCCAGCTCGAGACCGCAATCTCGGACCGTCAGGGCGAGCTCGAGAGTCTGAAGAGCCAGCAGCGCTTCCTCGACGACCAGGTGAGTCTGTCAACCGTGACGCTGAACCTGGTGAGCGAACAGGTCGTACCCGACGCCGAACCCGTTACTTTCCTCGACGGCGTGGTGGCCGGCTGGAATGGGTTCCTCGCGTTCTTCAGCGGCCTGCTTGTCGTGCTCGGCGTGCTTCTGCCCTGGCTTGTGCTCGCCGGAGTTATCACCGCCGTGACGATCTTGGTAATCAAGCGCCGCGCAGCGAAGGCCGCTACGCCGGCTGAGTAGCGCTACTCAACCAGCCAGTCTCAACCGGCGGCGAGCAGATCCTTCACCATCGGAATGACCTTCGTGCCGTACAGCTCGATCGATCGCATCGACTTGGCGTGCGGCAATGTTCCTGCGCTGTACTTCATGTCGAAGCGCTGGATGCCGAGGGTGCCAATCGTGGCGGCGAGTTTCTTTGCGACTGTCTCTGGCGAGCCGAGGTAGAGCGAACCATGCTCGATCTCATTGCGAAACTCGGACTCGCTCGATGGCGGCCAGCCCCGCTCGGCCCCGATCCGGTCGCGCATCACGCGGTGGTGGGGCCAGTACTCCTCCGCCGCCTGCTCGTCGGTGTCCGCGATGTAGCCCGGCGAGTGAACGGCGATGGGCAGGTCGGGTTGCTCGAGTTGCACTAGGGCGCGGTGAAAAAGGTCGACGTACGGTGAGAACCGTGCCGGGTCTCCACCGATGATCGCGAGAACGAGGGGCATCCCGTAGCGGGCCGCTCGCACGACGGACTCGGGGCTTCCCCCCACGCCGATCCAGGTCTTCAGGTGACCACTTTCGGTGTGCGGGTAGACGCTCTGCTCGGTCAAGGGGGCACGCAACTTACCCTGCCAAGTCACCGGTTGCTCGGTGAGCAGTGCCGAGAACAGGTCGAGTTTCTCCTCAAACAACTGCTCGTAGTTGCCAAGATCGAAGCCAAACAGCGGGAACGACTCGGTGAACGATCCCCGGCCGAGGATGACTTCGGCGCGACCGTTGCTGAGCGCATCAACGGTGGCGAAGCGCTGGAACACCCGGATCGGGTCATCCGAGCTCAGTACCGTCACTGCCGACCCCAGCTTGATGCGCTTGGTTGCGGTAGCGATGCCCGCGAGCACCACCTCGGGGGCCGAAACCGCGAAGTCGGCGCGGTGATGCTCGCCTACTCCGATGAAGTCGATCCCGAGTTCGTCGGCGAGAACGCCCTCGGCCACGACGTTGCGAATCACCTGGGCCTGGCTCACGGGACCGGCATCGGCCTCCACCGTCACATCACCAAACGTGTCGAGGCCAAACTCGATTCCCTCTGCCATGACCACCCTCTCGATCTCTATGCGTTCGTATCGAGGCTATCAACCGGATGCGTCCCGTGAACATTCCCGCACAAAAAAGGCCCCGACCCGCACGAGCGGATCGGGGCCTTTCGACTGTACTGCTTAGTAGATAACGGTCAGCGTGTTCGTGACCGCGATGAGGGTCACGACGGTTGCGCTGATGAATCCGCCGATGTACGGGTTGCCAGTGAGGCGGTAGAGCTTGCGCGAGAGCACCGCGGTCGCCGCAAGAATCACGATCACCGGGAACAGCCAGATGCTGAAGATTCCACCGAATCCTGGGATCGTTTCACCCGTGACAAAGAACGTCACGTACTGAGCGACAACCAGAACAATCGGAGCCAGCGCATTCACCAGCGCCAGTACCGCGGTGTTCAGCCACTCCTTGCCTCGCAGCGTGAAGCGGTTGAACACGTTGATCGCAATGGAGTTCGCGACGAAGTAGGTCAGGAAGAAGGGCACATACAGCAACCCAATCCATAGCTTGTCAGCGCCGAAGTCCTTCACCGCGATGGTCCAGAAGCGGAAGTCCGTGTTCAACAGCCAGCTGAACAGGAACACGATTCCGTAAGCGGCAGCCACCGTGACGACCGCGAGAGCTGCGGCTAGGCCGACCTTGCGCCATCCCGGCGCCAGACCGAGTTCGCGCGGCTTCATGCCCGACTTGCGCCCAAACAGCAACCATGAGATCGCCATGATCACAATTGCCGCCAGACCGTTGATCGCCGCCCAGAACGCGATGAAGAACACCGCTCCCTGAGTGAAAATCGTCGGAAGGAAGTTGAACGCGATTCCCTGAACCCACAGGGTGTTGCTCAGGATCACGTACGAGATGCCCGAAACGAGCGCCGAGACGATCATCGCGCCCCAGAACCATCCGAGGCCAGCACGCGAGTTCGCGCTGATGGGCAGTGGGTTCTCGACCCTCAGCCCGGCGAACGCACGCGTCGACAGGAGAGTGCGAGCGAAGGCGAGCAAGAAGATCGCGAAACCGATCAGTCCCAGAGTCGTAAACAGTTCCTTGATCTGCCAGATCTGCGACCCCTGATCAATCGCGTTGGGCGCGCCGAATGCGTTCTCCCAGAACTCGATCTGGCTTGCGACCGTCGTCTGGGAAATCGTTCCCCACGGGTGGGTCTCGGCCGGCGTGTAGGTCACGCGGATCGCTCCACCCACACCGTCGGTGTAGAAGGTCCCGGCCTCACGAACATCGGAAATGTCCTTCGGGTCGGCTCCGTAGTGCAGGAACGACTGCGCGTTCGGTGTTCCGATGTACTCGCGCGGCGGGGTCAGAACCGCCCCTTCGGCGCTGTAGCTGCGGAAGAAGAACTCGTCGTACTGATCGGCCACGAGACCGGTGTCCCGAGTGCCGTACAGGTCGAAGTACGCATTGTCGTTGGCGGCATCCGTGTACACCGGGTCGTTGTCCACCAGGAACACCGCCGCGATGAGGGGCTTGTCCGCTGCATTGTCGATGGCGACCGAGAAGTTCGCAGCCCGGG
>JBBQZJ010000107.1:0-7331 GCA_038207805.1 Actinomycetales bacterium
GAATCGACTGTTGTCGCGTTGATGCGCGTGGGCAACTTCAGCCTCGGCGAGTGCTTGGCTCAGCTCGACCGTCGCCGCAACCTCCCCAACAAGCGGATGGCCGCGCAGCGACTAACCGGAATTAACCCGATACACGTCGTAGACCGCGTCGATCCTGCGCACCGCGTTCAGAACGCGATCGAGATGGGTCGTGTCCCCCATCTCGAAGATGTACCGGCTCAGCGCTAGTCGGTCATTTGAGGTGGACACGGTCGCCGACAGAATGTTGACGTGGTTCTCCGTGAGCACCCGGGTGATGTCAGACAGCAATCCTGCGCGGTCGAGTGCTTCGACCTGTATTTGAACGAGGAAGAGCGACTTTGAGCTGACCGCCCAGTCGACGTCAATCATCCGTTCGGGCTCCAGCAAGAGCGATGAGACGTTCTTGCAGTCCGATCGATGGACCGACACGCCGGACCCCCGCGTCACAAACCCGAGAATCTCGTCTCTGGGTACCGGGGTACAACAGCGCGCGAGCTTCACAAGGATGTCGGGGGCTCCGCGCACCAGCACGCCGGAGTCGCTGTTCTTCAGCGCCTTGCTGCGGCCCGTAGGGGCAAACTCGATTTCCGAGTCCTCGGTCTCTGCCTCGGCGTGCAGCGACGCAAGTACTTTCTCGATTACTGACTGGGTGGACACATGCCCTTCGCCGACGGCCGCGTAGAGGGCCGATACGTCTTCGTAGCGCATCTGCGCGGCGACCTCGGCAAACGAGTCCTGACTCATGAGTTTCTGCAGCGGCATGTTTTGCTTGCGCATCGCGCGGGCGATCGCATCCTTGCCCTGCTCGATCGCTTCCTCGCGGCGTTCCTTCGTGAACCACGCCCGAATCTTGTTCCTCGCGCGGGTGCTCTTGACGAAGCTCAACCAGTCTTGGCTCGGACTGGCGTCGGGACTCTTGGAGGTGAACACCTCGACCGAATCGCCGCTGTTGAGCGTGCTCTCCAACGGCACCAGCCGTCCATTGACCTTGGCACCCATGGTGCGGTGCCCCACCTCGGTATGCACGGCGTACGCAAAGTCCACGGGGGTGGCACCGGCCGGCAACCCGATCACCTTGCCCTGCGGAGTGAATACGTAGACCTCTTTCGCCCCGATCTCGAAACGGAGGCTGTCGAGGAACTCCCCCGGATCTTCCGTTTCAGACTGCCAGTCAGTCAGGTGTGCGATCCAAGCCATGTCGCCATCACTATTAGCGCCGCCGGCGTCTTCGCCTTTCGCTCGGGCCTTGTATTTCCAATGCGCAGCAACACCGAACTCGGCACGTTGGTGCATCTCCTGGGTACGGATTTGGATCTCGACTGCGCGGCCCTGCGGACCGATCACCGTGGTGTGCAGCGATTGATACAGGTTGAACTTGGGGGTAGCGATGTAGTCCTTAAAACGGCCAGGAATCGGATTCCACCTGGCGTGAATAGACCCAAGCACCGCGTAACAATCCCGCACCGAGTTGACGAGAACCCGGATGCCGACCAGATCGTAAATCTCGTCGAACTCGCGGCCACGCACGATCATCTTCTGGTAGATCGAGTAGTACTGTTTTGGGCGGCCCGCGACGGAGCCCTTGATCTTGGAGGCCTTCAGGTCCTCGCCCACGGCCTCGATGACCTGCTGCACAAACTGCTCGCGCTGCGGGGTGCGTTTGGACACCAAATTCTCGATCTCGACATACAGCTTGGGCTGCAGGACGGCGAACGACAGGTCCTCGAGTTCCAGTTTCATTGCTTGAATTCCGAGGCGGTGCGCGAGCGGTGCGTAAATCTCCAGAGTCTCTTGAGCTTTTCGCGTAGCGGATGACTCGTCGACAAAACCCCAGGTGCGTGCGTTGTGTAGGCGGTCGGCGAGCTTGATCACGAGAACCCGGATGTCTTTTGACATGGCAACGATCATCTTGCGGACCGTTTCTGCCTGAGCACTGTCGCCGTACTTGACCTTGTCGAGCTTGGTCACGCCGTCGACGAGCATCGCGATCTCGTCTCCGAAATCTGCCCGAAGAAGGTCGAGCGTGTACTCGGTGTCCTCGACCGTGTCGTGCAACAGCGCTGCGGCGACGGTCTTGGCACCGATACCGAGATCGGCAAGAATCTGCGCGACCGCGACCGGATGGGTGATGTACGCCTCGCCGCTCTTGCGCAACTGGCCGGTGTGTGCGCGCTCCGCTGCGGCATAGGCACGCTCGATGAGGGCGACATCGGCCTTCGGATGGTGGGAGCGCACCGTCTTGATGAGGCGCTCGACGGCCCCGGTCGGCTGTGCTCGCGAGAACAGACGCGGCAGGAGCGTGCGCAGCGACGCGGCACTCTGCGTCGTTTCCGTCATCGCGGTACCTCCCGAGATGATTCTAGATTGCGCAGCAGGGCACTAGCTCGCGGCCCGCCATGGGACGCGACCCGACGCCGTCATCGAATTCAGCGCACCGCGCCCGTGGTGACCCGGCTCGAGGTCGCCTTTATCTTTTTGCTGGTCTTGGCGATCTCGGGCTCGTTTTCGCGAAGCTGCGAGTACAGCGGTGCTCCGATGAAAATGGTCGAGTAGGTGCCGATGAGGATTCCCACGAACAGCGCTAGCGAAATGTCGCGCAAGGTACCCGCACCCAGAAGTGTGGTTCCGATGAATAGGATCGCGCCCACCGGCAGAGCGGCAACGACTCCCGTGTTGATCGAGCGCACCAGGGTCTGGTTGACCGCGAGGTTCACGGATTCAGCAAAGGTCCGACCGGTGGCCTCCCCCGTGTTTTCCCGAACCTTATCGAACACCACCACCGTGTCGTAGAGCGAGTAGCCGAGAATCGTCAGAAATCCAATCACCGCCGCCGGAGTGATCTCGAACCCAAAGGCACCGTAGACGCCCACGGTGATGATCATGTCGTGCAGCAGCGAAACGACTGCGGCCAATGACATCTTCCAGGTTCGGAAGTAGATGGCCATCAAGAGAGCAGCAAGCACAATGAACACGACGAGCGCGCGAACTGCTGCGCCCGTAATGTCGGCCCCCCACGATGGTCCGATGAACGACGAGGTGACCTGATCGGTGGGAACGTCATACGCAGCCGCCAGTGCATCCCGAACCTCGGTCGACTGCGCGGTCGTGAGCTGCTCGGTCTGCACGCGCACGGAGTCAGTTCCCACGCTCGACACGCGAGGGGATGCCTCGGCAACAACCGCGACCACGGCGTCCGTAGCCACCTGTTGGTTGACATCGGCGACACCGGAGATCTGGAACTCAGACCCGCCGCTGAATTCGATTCCAAAAACGAATCCGCCGCGAATGATCGGCAACAGAATCGACAGGGCGATCATGACAAAAGCGATCGTGTACCAGATGCGACGGCGTCCGACGAAGTTGTACGAGCGCTCGCCGGTATAAAGATCGTTACCGAACTTGGAGAAACTGGCCATCGTTACTCCCCTCCATCCGTCTTGGTACTTGATTCGGAGCCGAGCCCGGCAGCCTTACGTTCGGCAATGGTCTGGCGTCGCGCAGCCTCGCGTTGGGCGCCCTCACGCTTGCCGGTCGACACAGGTGCTCGGAACTGCGCGCGACCACGATAGACGGCCCCGAGGGCCTTCGGGTCGAGTCCGCTGAGCGGATGACCACTCGAGAAGAATCGAGTCGTGGCGAGTAGCTGCAGCAGCGGATGCGTGAACAGAACGACGACGAGCACGTCAATGACCGTCGTGATACCGAGAGTGAGCGCGAAGCCCTGGACGTTTCCCACGGCGAGAAGGAACAACACCGCCGCCGAGAGCAGGTTGACCGCCTTGGCGGCATAGATCGTGCGCAGTGCACGCTTCCACCCGGCCTCCACCGCAGATTCGAGCCCACGACCGTCGCGCAATTCATCTCGAATGCGCTCGAAATACACGATGAAGGAGTCGGCGGTAAAGCCGATCGCGACGATCAGGCCAGCCACGCCGGCGAGGGACAGTCGGTATCCCTGGCGCCACGCGAGGATGACGATCACGAGGTAGGTGAGCACCGCCGCAATGACTAGGGACGCCACCGTGACCAGCCCCAACAGTCGGTACTGGAATAGCGAATAGACCACGACGAGAACGAGTCCAATCAGACCCGCGATGAGGCCACTCAACAGCTGAGTCGAGCCGAGGGTTGCCGAAATGACTTCCGAACTTTGAACCGCAAAGCCGATCGGCAAGGCACCAAACTTCAGCTGGTCGGCAAGAGTCTTCGCGGTGACTTGCGTGAACGATCCGCTGATCTGAGGCTTGCCGTCGGTAATCACGCCCTGAGTGGTCGGTGCCGAGATCACCCGTCCATCGAGCACGATTGCGAATCGATTGCGAGGGTCCGTGTCGGGAAAGCTGAAGAGTCGCTCGGTGACCGTAGCGAACTGGGAGGTGCCGAGTTCGTTGAAGGTGATGAACACGCCCCACTGGCCCGTGCTGACACCCTGGCTGTTGGTGATGAGACCGCTGGACGCGTCGGAAATGGTCTCGCCCGAGACCTCGACCGGTCCGAGGATGTACTTGAAGCTTCCGTCGTCCTCGCACGTAATGAGAGGTTCGTCGACCGGCGCAACATTGGTGTTGGCCTTGTCCAGGCTGGCGCAATCGAAATTCTGGAACTCGGCGAACAATGCCTCGGTTACCCAACTCGGGTCACTGGCATCCGTCGGCTCCGCGGTGCGCGTGCTCGAGAGTCCCTCGGTCGGAACCGGGGTGGGGGTCGAGCCGTCGGCGGCGCTCACCGCCGCGACATCCGTGAAGATCACCGGCCGAAACTCGAGCTTCGCCGATGCCTCGATGCGACGAAGTGTCTCGTCGTCGGGTACTCCAGGGATCGACACAAGAATGTTTTGCGAACCTTCTGTGCTGATTTCGGCTTCGGAAACACCGCTGGCGTCGATGCGCTGCCGGATGATCGCGACTGCTTGATCAAGCTGCTCTTGGCTGACTGTCGCGCCGCTTTCCAACTGAGGCGCCAGGCGGATTTGAGTACCACCCTCGAGATCTAGGCCGAGCTTGGGTTGCCACGAACCGCCACCAAAGAGCACTCCCGCGCCGTTGATCGCTATGAGACCGACAATGATGATGCCCAACCAACTGAGCGAACGCCACGCCTTCTTCACCGGTGTAGTTCTTGCCACTGGCTATTACTCAGCTTTCTCTGTGCGGTGCCTGATGCCCGGGCACCCGAAAAATGCCAGCCGACGGCTCCTCAGGAGCGCGAGGGCCAGCACCCTAGGTTAGTGGCTACTCGCCGGTCTTCTTCGTCGTGCGGCGCACCGGCTTCTTCACCTCGGGCGACACACGCTCGCCGTAGGCCGGCTCCGCGAGCGGAATCGCCGTGTCCTCGTTGAGCTTGACCCGATCGCGCTCCTCGGCCTCACGGTTCGCGATGGCCATCGCCTCCTCGACCGAACGGGGTCCGTCGGCGCTGAGTTCGTCGGCGGTGACGACCTTGGCGATCGTCTGCCGATGCACGCGAACGATGTTGCCCGGGCTCGTCTCGACCTCCGCGACATTGGTCAGCGTGTCAACGGACTTGAGCGTACCGAAGAGCCCAAAGTTGGTCATGATCTCTGCACCGGGCTGGATTTTGGCCTGCAGTTCCTCCTGCTGTGCCTTGCGCTTGCGGCTGTTGCGGAACATGAAAAAAATGAGCACCGCCAGTATGGCGAGCATTCCGATAGTCAACGGATCCATGGGGTTACCTTCCAAGAGGGAGTCATCAGACCGGCGAGCCTAGTGGGGTTCGCTAAAGCAGTCATCAGAAATTATAGGTCATCACCGAAGAGGCCAACGGTGGCCCCTGCCGATTGGGGCGGGGTCACCCCGAAGTGCTTCCACGCGGACCGAGTCGCGACTCGGCCCCGTGGCGTGCGAGGCAACAGCCCAATACGAACCAGGAAAGGCTCGACGACCGATTCGATCGTCTCGGCTTCCTCGCCGACCGACACCGCCAACGTGTTCAGCCCCACCGGCCCGCCATCGAATCTCAACAAAACCGTGTTCATTACGGCGCGGTCGAGGCGGTCCAGCCCGAGCTCATCGACGTCATAGAGATCCAACGCAGCGTGAACTGCGTCGAGACCGGCTCCAGACCCCTTGACAAGGGCATAGTCGCGCACCCGGCGCAGAAGGCGGTTTGCGATTCGTGGTGTCCCTCGGCATCGGCCCGCGATCTCGGCCAAAGCGCGGCGATCGATATCAAGGTCGAGAAGGGAAGCAGCCCTGATCAGAACCTGCTCGAGCTCGGGCTCGTCATAGAACTCGAGATGAGCCGTAAATCCGAAGCGGTCGCGCAACGGATTCGGCAAAAGCCCCGAGCGGGTGGTAGCCCCAACCAGTGTGAACGGGGCCAGATCGAGCGGGATGGAGGTAGCGCCTGCTCCCTTTCCCACCATGATGTCGATTCGAAAGTCTTCCATCGCGAGGTACAGCATTTCCTCGGCCGAGCGGGCCATACGGTGAATCTCGTCGATGAACAACACCTCGCCCGGCACGAGCGACGACAGTACAGCTGCCAGATCACCCGCGTGCTGGATGGCCGGACCGCTCGACATCCGCAGCGGACGACCGCCCTCGTGCGCGATGATCATCGCGAGCGTCGTCTTGCCGAGCCCCGGCGGACCTGCGAGCAGGATGTGGTCGGGTGTGCGATTTTGCATCACCGCCGCCTGAAGGAGAAGCTGAAGCTGGCCACGTACCTTCGACTGCCCCACAAATTCTGCCAGTGACCGCGGGCGAAGGGCGCCTTCGAATACCAGCTCCGCCTGGGACTCCGGGGCAGCACTCACGATGGACTCTGACTCAGTCACGGGGAATTCACCGCCTGCGGACCCAGATTGGCCAGTGCCAGGCGCAGAAGTACGGGAACCACGTCGCGTTGCGCATCCGAGGCCACGGCCAATGCGTCCTCAACGGCCTGTAGCGCAACGCGCTCGGGCCAGCCGAGGCCGATCAGTGCGGTTGTGACGCTCTCGCCTGCGCTGCTCGCTCGCGGGGTGCCGAGCGTTCGCGCTCCGGGTGTGACGAGAAGCTTGCCCGCCAACGACACGACGATGAGCTTCGCGGTCTTCGGTCCAATTCCCGACACCTTGCGAAACGCAGCATCGTCTTCGAGCGCTACAGCATCGGCGATCTCTGCCGGAGTCAGAGCGGCGAGCACGCCCATGGCACTCTTCGGGCCGACCCCGGTTACCCCACGGAGCAGGTCAAACGTACTCAGTTCGTCTGCTGCAGCGAAGCCGAAGAGCGCGAGGTCGTCTTCCCGAACGATAAGAGCCGTGCGAATGGATGCCTCGGAACCCACCCGGAGACTCAGGGCGT
>JBBQZJ010000108.1:0-7304 GCA_038207805.1 Actinomycetales bacterium
CCGGCGGTCGGCGCGGATGACGTCGATCGCGTCGGCGAGGCGCGGGTCGGGGGCGACGCCATCGTGAAGCGATGCCTCCCGGAAGTAGTCGACCGCGTTGAGCACGCTGTAGAACCAGCGAAACGGGTAGGCGAACCTGTCCACCCACGGGGCGACCGGCTCGCCGGTCGACATCCGATTCATGAGGCGGCGTTCGAGCAGGTACTCCTGCGCCTTCAGTCGGGCTGCGCGCAACTCGGTGCGCAACTCGGGGCTGCCGCCGCCCGCCTGTTCCCAGTAGAGGATGCCCTTCAACGAGTTGAGAGTCGAATGGAACGACGAGCGCACCGACCCGTTCTCCCACTCGCAGTTCCAGCCGCCCTCCGCCATCTCGTGATCGACGAACCACTGTGCGATACCCGACACGTCGGCTCCGAGCCAGGTGCCGTTCGCGAGCGTGAAGCCGTTGATGCAGGCGTCGACCTCGCCGCCCCAGTACGGCAGGGTGGGGTCGTACTCCCAGTGGCAATTGGCGGCGAGCTTGTCGGCCGTGCCGGCGAGCGCCGAGGCATCCGTACCCAGATCGCGCAGCAGGTTCAGCGACCAGGTCGTCGCGGTGTACGGCTGGCCAGCGCCCTCCGCTGCCTCGGGCCCGTCGAAGTCGAAGCCCTTCGGAAAGTACGCACCACCAGCCCACTGGCCGTCGGCATCCTGAAGGGCCAGCACTGCGGCACCGAACCCCTCGGTGGCCACGCGCGCTCGCGTCGCCTGCCACACCTCGGGAGCGGCACCAACGAGGTCACGCTCCACCCGCCAGCGCAGGGACGGGTCGGTGTCGAGCATCCAGTCGAGGAGAGCCGCCTGATCCGTCGGGGTGTCGCTTGTCATGCCGCGACACTACCGCCGAGCGGCGTCACCCGACACCTCCTCACACGTACGAGCGCATCAGCTCCCAGTCATCTCCGCGCAGGCGGATATCAAACATGCGGGACATCTCGTTGTCGTCGGTGCCCTGAAACCGCCATCCGACGATATCGAGCGGGTGGGTGAGCACGGCCATCTCATCCTCAAGGTGCGTGGGTGTATCGGTCACGCGGTAGTGGCGACCGTCCCAGACCAGGCCGTAGGGCACACCGCCCTCAAACCACACAGTGACCCGGATGCCGTGCAAGACGCTCATGACTCGCTCCCCTCTTTAGAACAGATGTTCGAATGTAGCGCGCCGGAGTGCGACACGCCAAGAAGCGATTCTTCGGGGAGTCATACTTGCTCCAGAGAAGGAGCATCCCATGTCATTTCAGGCCTACCTCGACACCATTGAGGACAAGACCGGGCTCACCCCGCGCCAACTTCTGGAGATCGCCAAGGAGAAGGGGTTCTACGACTCGGCCGTGAAGGCGGGCGTGATCCTCGAGTGGCTTAAGACCGACTATGACCTGGGGCGCGGGCACGGGATGGCGCTCGTGCAGGTCATCAAGAAGGGCCCCAAGATCGACGCGAAGCACGTCGGGACCACCGGCGCGCACCGCGACGAGTCCGACATGCTCTGGCTCGATGGCAAGGCCACGAACCCGAGCAACTAATTGCCGCTGTTTCAAGCTCACGGTCTCGGTCGCTATGAGTGCTCGTGAAGTCTCCCATCAGGGGACGAACAGCCCGACGATCAAGCTCACCGCGAGCCCCAACATCACAACCGCAATGATGACGTCGAGCACCCGCCAGGCGAGCGGCTTCGCAAACAGCGGCCGCAGCGCTCGACTACCGAACCCGAGTGCGGAGAACCACAGAATGCTGCAGAGCGCAGCGCCCAGCCCGAACCACACCCCGTTGTCGCCATAGGTGCCGCCGATCGAGCCCAGCAAGACCACAGTGTCGAGGTAGACGTGCGGGTTGAGCCAGGTCAGCGCGAGTGCTGTGCCGAAGGCAGCGATCCGGGACATCCCAACTCCCCCCTCGTCGGCCTTCAGCCCCGATGGCTTGATTGCGCGAAGCGCGGCCCGGATGCCGTACCAGGCAAGAAAGATCGCCCCACCAATACGCACCACAACGAGCGCCCACTGCGCCTGCTGGATCAGCGCGCCGAGTCCCGCGATCCCCGCCGTAATGAGCAGGGCATCGGAGAGTGCGCACACCGCCACAACGAGCAGCACGTGCTCGCGCCGCAGCCCCTGCCGCAACACGAACGCGTTCTGGGCGCCGATGGCAATGATGAGAGAGAGCCCCAAACCGAGGCCGGCAAGGATGGCAGTCAGCACGGACTACTCGTCGAGCGCAAGTTCCTTGGGCAGCTCAAGCTCCTTCGAGGAGAGCTCCTCAACGTTGACGTCTTTGAATGTCAGCACCCGCACGCTCTTGACGAAGCGGTCCGAGCGGTAGACGTCCCACACCCACACGTCGTTCATGGTGAGTTCGAAGTAAAAATCGTGCTCGGTGTCTTGGCGAACCAGAGTTACATCGTTCGCGAGGTAGAAGCGCCGTTCGGTCTCGACAACGAAACGGAACTGACCCACAACATCGCGGTATTCCTTGTACAGCGCAAGCTCGACCTCGCGGTCGTAGTCTTCGAATTCGTCCTCGTCCATGCTGGATACGAGTCTAGTTCGTTCGTGGGGGTTGGTTTCGATACGTCCCCCAGGGGCGACTAGTCAACCGGCCGTGTCAACCAGCCGTGTCAACCGACCTTGGGGTGCAACCATGTGCGCCGGTGGACGTCGCTAGCACCCAGCGCCTCGATCGCGGCGAAGTGGTCGGTCGACCCGTACCCCTTATTGCCGGCCCACCCGTATCCGGGGAACACCGCATCGAGTTCACGCATGATGCGGTCACGGTGCACTTTCGCGATCACGGATGCCGCGGCAACCGTCGCGCAGTCGCGGTCGGCCTTCACCTGAGTGACAACGCGCGGTGGTTTCGTCAACGCCGGCGTCAACCAGTCGTGCGCGCCGTCGAGCAGCACGACACTCTCGTGGATGCGAGCACCCTGCTCGTGAAGCTCCGTCAGCGCGCGCAGGCCGGCAAGGCCGAGCGCCGCCATGATTCCGAGGCAGTCGACTTCTTCGGCGCTCGCGAGACCGACGGCCGAATGCAGGGACCATTCGACGGCGAGGGGCGACATCTGCTCCCGGCGTTTCTCGCTCAACAGCTTGGAGTCGCGCAGCCCAGCGGGATGCTCGAGCACACCGGCAGCGGCAACGGACAAGCCGACGGCAACCGGGCCCGCGATCGCGCCACGCCCGACCTCGTCGCATCCGATCACGAACCGAGCACCGTCACGATGCAGTGCACGCTCGACGGCGAGGGTTGGATCGGCGACGGCCATGCTAGCGGGCCACCCCGGAGAACGTGAGGGGGTAATCGTCGAGCCAGGCCCAGCGATCGACCGGCCAGCTGATGAGCAGGGCGCGACCGACCACGTTATCGAGCGGCACGAAACCGCCGGTCGGGTCGTTGCGATGCGCTGTCGAATCGGCGGAGTTGTAGCGATTGTCGCCCATCACCCACAGCGAGTTCGGGGGGATCGTCACTTCGAAATCGTCCCGGGTCGCCTTCGTGACCCCGGAGGGCAGAGTCGTATACGGCTCATCGAGTGGCACCCCGTTGACGGTGAGTTGCCAGAAATCGTTGCAGCACACGACAGTGTCGCCGGGCATCCCGATCACACGCTTAATCAGGTGATCGTTACTGTCTGGTGCGCTGAGCCCGACGAAAGCGAGTACGGCATCCACCGCGCCAACGAACCAGTTGACCTCGGGCCGCGCGGTCGGGGTCAGCCAGCCGCCCGGATCCTTGAACACGACCACATCGCCGTGCTTGAGCGCAATGAGGTCGGGCGAGAGTTGGTTGACAATAATGCGGTCGTCGATCTGGAGGGTCTGCTCCATGGAGGACGAGGGGATGTAGAACGATCGCACCAAGAACGTCTTGATCAGAAACGAAATCAGGAGCGCTGCGACGAAAATGAGCAACAAATCACGCAGGAAAATCTTCCAGCCACGGCCCTTGCGCACCGCCCGTGTGGTGGGTGTTGCTGGCGGCAACGTTCCCAAATCTGTTGTCATTAAACCCCTGAGCTCGAAGCCAAGCATAAGCGGCTGGGAGCGGAGAAAGGCACGAAACGCGCGCGGGACGCGGGCGTTTAGAAGTCGCGCTTCTCCTTGATCTTGGCCTTCTTACCACGCAGACCGCGCAGGTAATACAGCTTCGCGCGGCGCACGTCGCCGCGGGTGACCAGCTCAATGTGGTCGATGATCGGGGAGTGCACCGGGAAGGTGCGCTCGACGCCGACCTGGAAACTCACCTTGCGAACGGTGAAGGTCTCGCGAACACCCTCACCGGAGCGGCCGATGACGACTCCCTGGAAAACCTGGATACGCGCGCGCGTGCCTTCGATGATGTTCACGTGAACCTTCACGTTGTCACCGGCACGGAAGTCGGGGATGTTGTCTTTGAGGGATGCCGCGTCGACGCCGTCGAGGATGTGCATGGTGTTTCGCTCTCTGCGCCCGCCACAGGTCGAACGCGCTGCCTAGTTGTTTCGAAAGAATGAATGTGTGCCGTTCAGAACACCGAAACCCCTGTGGCAGAGCCGGCCGTAGGCACGAAAGGTTATTCTCGCATAGTTCACACCTGACGTGCCACTCAGCCCGCTGAGATGCTCGCGCGGTATCGTGGCACGATATTGCCACCGAAGGAGTCCAGATGAACCCCCGTACGGAATTCGCACCGACCTCCCTGGCAGTGCGCACGGAACCCGTTCAACAGCGCTCGACGGACCGGATAGCGAATCTCCTTGACTCCGCCGCAGGGCTCATCGACAAGCACGGAATCGACGGACTCACCACGAGCGACGTCGCAATCAGTTCCGGCTCCAGCGTCGGAGTCGTTTACCGATACTTCCCGAACATCCAGTCGCTGCTGCGTGCTCTTGCCGACCGCAACCTAGAACGCTTCATCGCGAGCATTTCGGATGTGGTTCCGCACGACAGCAAGGACTGGGTCGCAACCGCAGACGCCATCATTGACGCCTACATTGCGCTGGCGGTTTCCGAGCCCGGATTCCGGGCCGTGCGCTTCGGTGACGTCATCGACGAGCGATTCATCCAGCCCGGCGCCGCGGCCACGCCGACGATCTCGCGCCGCTTCTTCGACCTGTTGGTGACGCAGTTCGGTTTCGTCGAGTCCGATGAGCTCAGCTTCGAGGTCGAGGTGACCGTAGAGATCGGTGACGCCCTGATGCACCGCGCGTTCAAGTTCGATCAAAGCGGTGACGACAGGTTCATTGCCGCGCTGCGCCAGCTGGTACGTGACCGACTCGCCCCGTTTGCCCCGTGATCGAACTTCGCACACCGGCAGAGCTCGAACGGATGCGCACCGCCGGTAGGTTCGTCGCTAGCGTTCTCGAGGCTACCGCTGAGGCATCCGCCGTGGGAGTCAACCTGCTCGAGTTGGACCGCGTCGCCCACGATATGATCCGCGCGCGCGGTGCCGAGAGTTGCTACATCGACTACCACCCGTCGTTCGGCGGCTCACCCTTCGGAAAAGTGATCTGTACGTCGATCAACGACGCCGCACTGCACGGTCTGCCGCACGACTATGTGTTGAAGGATGGCGACCTGGTGTCGTTGGATTTTGCGGCATCCGTAGATGGTTGGGTAAGCGACTCCGCGATTAGCTTCATCGTCGGAACTGCTCGCGACGAGGATCTCGCTCTGATTGACACCACCTCTCGGGCGCTCGACGCGGGCATCGCGGCTGCGGTCGTGGGCAACCGCATGGGCGACGTATCTGCCGCGATCGGCGATGTGGCCCGCGAGGCGCGCCTGAAGGTGAACCTCGAGTTCGGCGGTCACGGGGTCGGAACCATCATGCACGGCGACCCGCACGTGCCCAACGACGGCAAGCGCGGGCGGGGCTTTCCGCTCCAGGCCGGACTGGTTTTTGCGATCGAACCCTGGTTCATGCTCACCAGCAAGAAGCTGTACACGGATGCCGACGGCTGGACGTTGCGCAGCGACGACGGCTCCCGCGCGGCACACTTCGAACACACGGTCGCCGTGACCGAGGCCGGACCTCTCGTCTTGTCGGCACCGTAGGCGCACGCCGGCACCGGCTCAGGGGCCGAGCAGGTCCGGTCGCACGCGGGCAGTGCGCTTGAGCTGCTGCTCGTGGCGCCAGGTCGCGATCGCCCCGTGGTTGCCACTGGTCAGCACCGGGGGAACGGGCATCCCGCGCCATTCGGCGGGCTTCGTGTAGCTCGGGTACTCGAGCAGCCCGTCTTCGTGGCTCTCCTCGTCGAGGCTCTCGGGGTTGCCGATGACCCCGGGGACGAGCCGTCCGATCGCCTCGATCATCGCCATGGCGGCGACCTCACCGCCATTGAGAACGTAATCGCCGAGGCTGATCTCGCGCACGACGGCGCGGGATGCCGCGTACTCAACGACCCGCTGGTCGATGCCCTCGTACCGGCCGCACGCGAACACGAGTTGCCCGGTTGTGCTGAGCTCGCGCGCCGTCGCCTGAGTGAAGCGCTCCCCGGCCGGGGACGGGAAGATGACGACGGATGCCGCATCCGCGACGAGCGCATCGAGCGCGTCACCCCACGGCTCGGGACGCATCACCATGCCCGCGCCGCCGCCGTAAGGTGTGTCATCCACGCTTCGATGTTTGTCGTGCGTGAAGTCGCGCAGGTCGTGCACGCGCATGTCGATGAGGCCGCGCTCCCGTGCCTTGCCGAGTAGCGACACGTCGAGCACCCCGAAGAACTCGGGAAAGATCGTCACGATGTCGATGCGCACCACTCCAGCGTATGGGGTTCGTGTGCTGGCGCCGCAGCAACGGTTGCGGAGGATGGCGGATGTTTGTAGCGGGGCCGGGCAGCGGGCTAAGGCGCGGAAGCGGGAGCGGGCCCGTCGTCATCGTCTGGCAGCTCCTCGAAGAGACCCTGCGGCGGCGTCACGGTCATGGTGCCCGCCTCGATATCGACGGATGTCACAATCGCCTTCACGAACGGCACCAGCACGTCGCCAGCGCTCGTGGTCACGGTGAGCAAGTCTTGCGCCGGGAGGTGATCTACCTGGCTTACGGTTCCGACCGGCGCGCCATCGCGGAGCACCGTGAGACCGACGAGCTGATGGTCGAACCAGGCGTCTTCCTCATCCGGAGCCGCATCGAGATCCTGATCGATCCAGAGAATGGCTTTGATCAGGGACTCGGCCGTCGTTCGATCGGAAATGTTTTTGAAAAAGGCGACCGGCTGGGCGTTGTAGAACTTCAGCTCCGCGAGCTCGATCGTTTTGCCGTGCCACGCCGAGTCGGTCGGAACCTGC
>JBBQZJ010000109.1:0-7252 GCA_038207805.1 Actinomycetales bacterium
CCTTGGCGTGATGGCTACGTCACGCAAGGCCGACGAGCGGCGCCTCCCGATTCACCCGGCTCACTTCGAGCGCATCGACGCTGACCTGCGGGCGAACATGATCCTCGAGTGCGGCTACGGCGCGCGTTTCGGTGTCGCCGACTCGGAGCTCGAGCCCTTGGTCTCGGGGATGTTCGACCGCGACGAGATCATCGCCCGCGCCGACGTCGTGCTGCTGCCCAAGCCACAGGCATCCGACCTAGAGGATCTTCGCGACGGGCAGGTGCTGTGGGGGTGGCCGCACTGCGTGCAGGATCGCCGCATCACCCAACTCGCCATCGACAAGAACCTCACCCTGATCGCATGGGAGGCGATGAATCACTGGCAGGCTGACGGCGGATTCGGCCTGCACGTGTTCCACAAGAACAACGAGCTGGCGGGGTACTGCTCGGTGATTCACGCGCTGCAGCTCTGCGGATCCACCGGCGACTACGGCCGGCGGCTCAGCGCGACGGTGATCGGATTCGGGGCGACCGCGCGCGGTGCCGTGACCGCGCTGAACGCCCACGGCATCCTCGATGTGCGTGTGCTCACCAACCGGGGAATCGCCGCCGTCGGCTCACCGATCCCGTCGGTCGACATCATCCAGTTCGAGCACAGCGACGAGGAACCGTTCGAGAGCACCGTCAACTCGGATGACGGGCCCGTGCTGCTCGCGCCCTACTTGGCAGAGAGCGACATCGTCGTGAACTGCACCCTCCAGGACCCGAACGCTCCCCTCACCTACCTACAGACCGAAGACCTCGACGCGTTCCGCCCAGGCAGCCTCATCATCGATGTCTCCATCGACGAGGGCATGGGATTCAGTTGGGCGCGGCCCACATCCTTCGCCGAGCCGATGTTCACGGTCGGCGACTCGACGAACTACTACGCGGTCGACCACAGCCCGTCGCTGCTCTGGAACTCCACGACGTGGGAGATCAGCGAGGCGTTGATGCCCTTCATTCGCACGGTAATGGAGGGCCCGGATGCGTGGGCCGAGTCCGACACGATCCAGCGGGCCATCGAGATTCAGGATGGCCGCATCCGCAACGAGGCAATCCTGACGTTCCAGGGGCGCTCGGCCGAGTACCCGTACCCTGCGCTTTCCGCATAGGTCGGGTTGCCGTCTAGCTGTCCACAATCCCGACGAATCGGGTGCCGATGCCGTCGAACTCGGCGCGGCGCATCCCGTCGCCGACCGGTGGCAGGTCAAGCGGCGAGTGGTGCACGCAGCTCAGGTAAGTGAACTCGGGCCACCACTTCTTGGGGCGGGCGCGCTCTGCGTCGCCGCACACCGTGCAGGTCAATTCGACCCACACTGGCCTGGCGGCGGGGTTAGCGGCCCGGTTCGCGCGCGACTGCACCAACCAGGGCGGTGGGGATGCGTCCAGCGCCGCGAGCTCGTCGTCGGTAAGGCGGGTCGGGATGCCGTGGCGCCTCGCCATCTCGACCGGGATGCCGAGGCGCTGGGCTGCTTCATGACGGGAGATCACCAGTCCATTCTCTCCGTTCTCAGCGAGCTGACCTGTCAGAACTCGACCTGTCAGAACTCGACCTGTCGTAGCTCGACCTATTCGCGCTCGACCTATTCGCGCGGAGTCTGAAGAAAGCGCGCGACTGCGGGAGTCACATAGTGCGCGACGTCGCCTCCCAGCGACGCGACCTGCCGAACCAGCGAACTCGAGACGTGAGCGTGAGCGGGGTCGGGCAACAGGAACACCGTCTCGACCCCCGCGAGATCGCGGTTCACGATGGCCATCGGTGTCTCGTATGCAACATCGATCTGCGACCGGATGCCCTTGACCAGCGCAATCGCGCCGACATCCGTGCAGTAGTCGACGAGCAGTCCCACGCTCCAACTGGTCACCAAAATCGTCGTCGGCAGCCCGGCTTCGCGGATCGACTCCTGAATCAGCGTGACCCGCTGCGCAATCGGGAGCAAGGCCGTCTTACCGGGATTGTGCACCACCACGACATGGATCTCGTCAAAGAGACCTGCGGCCCGCTCGATGACGTCGAGATGCCCCAGAGTGACCGGGTCAAACGACCCAGGAACGACAGCGATCCTGCTCATGCGAACAGACTATAAGGCGCGTGTTACCGGCTTGTGACAAAAGCCGCCAAAGTTACCCGCGTTCAGACTCTTGCCAGTTACCGGGATCAGCTCTTCGCGAGAAACGCCTCCGAGGTCTCGTCCAGCCGACGAAGCAACGCGGCACGCAGCGCAGGATGCTCGGCGAGCTCCGGATCGGACTCCAGCACCCCGGCAGCAAGCTCCCGCGCCTCGGCGATGAGGTCACCGTCCTTCGCCACCCGCAGCAACCGCAGGCTCGACCTCCCACCGGACTGCACGCTGCCCAGCACGTCGCCCTCCTGCCTGAGTTCCAGGTCTCGGTTGGCTAACTCGAATCCGTCGAGAGTGGATGCCACGGCCTCGACCCGCTCGCGCGCGAGCGTTCCCTCCTCCGCGGCGGTCACGAACAAGCACACACTCGCAACGCCGCCTCGCCCCACCCGTCCCCGCAACTGGTGCAGTTGCGACACCCCGAACCTGTCGGCATCGAGAACGACCATCGCCGAGGCGTTCGGCACGTCGACGCCGACCTCAATCACGGTCGTGGCGACCAGCACGTCGATGTCGCCGGCGGCGAAGGACCGCATCAGGGCATCCTTCTCGTCGCTCGGCAGGCGGCCGTGGAGCGCCTCGATGCGGCGCTCGCCAAGCGCGGGATTCGCGCGCACAACGTCAAGGGTTTCGGTCACCGAGGCCAGTGCGCGAGGAACCGTCTGTGCCGTCTCGGCTGCCTCGACCGACTGGCCGGATTCCAGCTGTGACGCGTCGATGGCTGGACACACCACGAAGGCTTGGTGACCCGCCTCCAGCTCCTCGGCGACGCGTTCCCAGACCCGCGGCATCCACCCCGGTTTCTCGGCCAACGGCACGATATGACTGGCGATCGGCGAGCGCCCGGCCGGTAGTTCCGCGATCGACGAGATGTCGAGGTCACCGAAAACCGTCATCGCCACCGTGCGGGGAATGGGCGTCGCCGTCAGCACGAGCACGTGCGGAGGGAGCGCCCCTTTGAGGCGCAACGCCTCGCGCTGCTCGACCCCGAAGCGGTGCTGTTCGTCGACGACAATCAGCCCCAGGTCGAAAAACTCGACGTTGTCGCTGAGCAGTGCATGGGTGCCGACCACAATGTGTGCCGATCCAGAGACCGCGGCCAGCAGCGCTTTGCGTCGCGCCGCGACCGGCAATTGCCCGGTGAGAAGGGTCGGGCGCAGCCGGGCCGCGAGATCCGGGCCGAGGGTCGTGACGATGGACCGCAGGTGTTGATGGGCAAGCACTTCCGTTGGTGCGAGCAGCGCCGACTGCCCGCCGGACTGGGCGACCGTGAGCATCGCCCGAAGAGCGACGAGCGTCTTGCCCGAACCCACCTCCCCCTGGATCAGTCGGTTCATCGGAACGGCCGCCTCGAGGTCGTCGGCAATCGCCACCCCGACCGCGACCTGATCAGCGGTCAGGGTGAAGGGCAGGGCCGCATCGAAGCCCTCGAGAATAGCTCCCGGTTTGCGGGTCGCGGCCGTCACCGAACGCAGCCGCGCGCGTTGCTGGAGCAGGGCGGCCTGAAGCACGAACGCCTCCTGGAAGCGCAGGGCCTCGCGAGCCGCTGTCCAGTCCGCGTCCGCGGTCGGGCGGTGAACGAGCTCGAGCGCCGTGCGAAACGGGAGCAGCGACCGCTTGGCGCGCACGGCATCCGGAACCGGGTCGTCCAGAGGCGGCAGGGTATCGAGCACGATCCCGACTGCCTTCTGCAGTTGCCAACTGGCCACAGTCGAGGTCGCCGGGTAGATAGGGATCGGCAGCTCGGCCCACGCGCGCGCCTTCGCGGGGTCGGTGAGGTCATCGCCGTCGCGGTCGAAGAGCTCGTAGTCGGGATGCGCGAGCTGCAGTGAACCACGGTAGTCGCCGACCTTGCCGGCGAAGATCCCGCGCACGCCGGGCCGCAACTCGTTCGCTCGCCACGCCTGATTGAAAAACGTGAGAGTTAACACGCCCTTACCGTCGCTGATCTTCACCTCCAGAATCGACCCGCGCCGAGCCTGCATCGAGCGCGTGCGCACCTCGAGCACTTCGGCAACGATGGTGACGTTGGTATCCAGGGGCAGGTGGGTGAGAGCGGTGAGTTCGCCGCGACGGGCGTAGCGGCGCGGGTAGTGGCTGAGGAGGTCGCCGACCGTCACCAGCCCGAGACCCTTTGCGAAGGATGCCGCGGTTCGGCCACCCAGCGAAGCGCTCAGCTTGGCGTCGAGCGCCGCGCTCGAGTCGAGATTGGATGCCACGAACTCAGGCTAGCGTTGAGCCGTGACACGCATCATCGCTGGCTTCGCCGGATCGATCAGGCTGGCCGTGCCCGGTGCTGGCACTCGGCCGACCAGCGACCGGGTGCGCGAGGCCGCGTTCTCGGCGCTGGAGGCGCGCGACGCGGTGCACGGGGTACGTGTGCTCGACCTCTACGCGGGCTCCGGGGCGCTCGGGCTGGAGGCGGCATCCCGTGGCGCGGCGCACGTCACGCTCGTTGATACGGCCATCGCGTCCGCCAAGAGGAACGCCGCGCTCATCATCGGGCAGGCGCCACCGGGCGCACGGCCGACCGTAGAGACATCCGGTCAGGCAGTGCAGAGTTTTCTGCTCGGCACGCGAGCCTTCTGGGATCTCGTGTTCATCGACCCGCCGTACGAACTGGATGTCGCCGAGGTTGAGGCAAACCTCGCCGCACTGGTGCACCGCCTCTCCCCCGAGGCGGTTGTTGTGCTGGAACGCAGCAGCCGCACCCCCGAACCGCGGATGCCCGAAGGATTGCGCCTGGACCGCCGCAAGGATTACGGCGACACAACTCTGTACTGGATGGAGCTCGGATGACCACCCCCACCAACCCTGCGGATGCGGCCCCGAAACCGGCACGGGTTCCTCGCGGGCCCAGCCCGATCTTTCTCGGGCTGGTCGCGATCGCAGCCGGGTCGGGGTGGGCTCTGGCGGCCGGAATCGGGAGTCCCGGAGTCGTCACCTTCGTCTTCGTGCTCGCGGCGTGGGTCGTCACACTGTCACTGCACGAGTTCGCGCACGCGCTGGTGGCCTTCCGCAACGGCGACGTGTCTGTCGTGCACCGCGGCTATTTGACGCTCGACCCGCTGCGCTACACGCACGTTGTGTTCAGCCTCGTGCTTCCCCTGATCTTCCTGCTGCTCGGCGGCATCGGCCTGCCCGGTGGGGCAGTTTTTGTCGACCACAACGCCCTGAAGTCGCGCGCCGCCCGCAGCGCCGTCTCGGCGGCCGGACCACTGACAAACCTGGTGATCGCGCTCGGGCTCGCGTTGGCGATCACGGTCGGATTCCGCACTGGAAGCTACGAGTTCTGGGCGGCGCTCGCGTTCCTGCTGTTCCTTCAGGTGACCGCGACAGTGCTGAACCTGCTGCCGGTGCCGGGGCTCGACGGTTTCGGCATCATCGAGCCCTACCTTCCGGCGGGTTGGCTCGCGCGAGCCTCGCGGGTCGCGCCGTTTGCGATCCTGATCCTGTTCGGGCTGCTCTGGATCCCCGTGGTCAATTCCGCGTTCTTCGGCGCGATTCTCGGCGCGATCAACGCCCTCGGAGTTCCCGGAATCCTGATCGGCTCCGGATACAACCTGTTCCAGTTCTGGCGCTAGAGCGCTAGAGCGATAGAGCGCTAGCCGGTCTCGCCGTTCCACGCCTCGGCGCCGGCGCCGCTCGCGTAGGGATCCCAACCACCGCGTTCGTCAAACGGCACGCCATCGACTGTGATTCCTGCACCGGTGGCTACGACACCGATTGCGCGAAAACCACCCGGCAGTGTCGTGCCCGCTGGGAATGTCGCCAACAGCGAGTGATCTTCGCCCCCGGTCAGCTCGAGGCCCGAGACGCCGTGTAGCTCGAGCACCACTCCACTGGCCAGTGCCAACCGGCGAGCGTCAATGGCGAGTCCGTCGCTGAGGTCGAGCATCGCTGTGGCGCCGGCGAGTGCTGCCGCCCGGCCGTCGGCGATCGGGGGCGTGGGCCTCAGCTGGGCGCCGATCGGTTCGGGATGCTCGCGGGCCAATCGGGCCGCCGCCGCGGCATCCGGCGCACCGGCAGCTGTGCCACGTTCGAAAAGCAGCCGAAGCCCCTCTGCCGCGAGCCCGAGGGGGCCGGACACGGTCACCACGTCGCGTGGCCGCGCCCCCGAGCGCAGTACTGGCTCACGACCTTCGAGGTCGCCGAAGGCCGTTACCGCAATGGTGAGCGTGTTCGATACCGACAAGTCGCCCCCGACCACTCCGGCAGTCGGAGCGAGTGCAGCGCATGCCTCACGAAGTCCGTCGGCGAATGCTTCGAGAAACGCGACCGGGGTGTCGGCCGGCGCGGCGAGCGCCACGACGAGCGCTGTGGGCACGGCACCCATCGCAGCGATATCGGAGAGATTGGTGGCCGCCGCCTTCCACCCGAGATCCCGCGGGCTCGACCATGCGAGTCGAAAATCCGGCCCGTGGATCATCATGTCTGTCGTAACGACATATCGCCCGTCGGGTGCACCGACTACGGCAGCATCGTCGCCGGGACCGAGCAGCTCGGATGCCGCCGCAGGTAGCCGAGGAAAGATGCGCGCCAGCGCACCCGACTCTCCTACCGAACCCAGCGTGGGGTCGGCGCCAGGCGATTCAGCGAAAGGCATGGATTCACCGTAGCCTGAAGGGGATGAAACTCTTGGCCCCGGCAGCGATCGCGGCCGTCACACTTCTGCTGTCAGGATGCTCTGCCACTCTCGCGCTGGAACCCGCCGATGACGCCATCAACCCCGCGTGCGCTGCCGTCGTGGTGCGCCTGCCCGACACCGTCTCGACCCTCCCCGCCCGCGAGACAAACGCGCAGGGCACCGGGGCGTGGGGGTCGCCGGCCAGTGTCATCCTGCGCTGCGGCGTTCCCGTTCCGGCGCCGACCGCGACGCTGCCGTGCGTGACCGTCGACGGTATCGATTGGCTTCGCGACGACACCGGCGATCCGAACTTTGTTTTTACGACCTACGGCCGCGAACCTGCTATCGAAGTGATCGTGAACTCCGACGCAGCCTCGGGCCTCGAGGCGCTCACCGATCTGGCGTTCGCGGTCGCATCTACGACCCGCGTCGGCGGGTGCGTGACGCCGGGCGGATGACACCCCAGAACCCGTAGCCCC
>JBBQZJ010000110.1:0-7240 GCA_038207805.1 Actinomycetales bacterium
GGTCGCGGTCAGGTCGCTGAGCGGAAAGCTCCACAGCCCGGCGCCGCCGGGAAAGCTGTTGTCAGACTCGATCCACGCTGTGCCCGCTTGGTCGAACTGGAGGGAATAGAGGTACTCGTAGTCCGAGTCGCTAGTGGGAAAGTCAACCGACCCAAGACTTGTCAGCCCGCCGTTGGTGACGTCGACCTCGTAGAAGTTGTTGTCGAAGGTCGCGGCATAGAACTTACCGGTGACCGCGTCGAACGCGAACGCGTAGAGGTTGGTATCCGTCATTGCGCCGATGATGGTCAGGTCGGCCGTTGCAAGATCAAGGCCGTAAAAAGTGCCGGAGCTGATCGCGTAGGCAGAGCCGTCAGCGCCGATCGCAATGGAATCGACATCGACGTAGACGGGGAACTCCCCGCTGATATACGAAAAGGCTCCGATAACCGTGCTGACACCGGTGGAAACGTCGATGGACGCGAGTTCCGTGTTGTTATCGTTAAGCGAACGAATGTAGTACGACACGCCGGTGCTGGGGTTGTAGGCCGGCTGTCCGGCGCATTGGCCGAGGTCACCCTCGCCGATTCCGATAGGCGTCGACGCCGCCGTGGTCGATTCAACGCTCAGCAGTTGGAAGTCTGCGTAAACGTCATCGCAGTTGATCACGTACATGGAGTCGCCAGGATCAATAGCATTGCCCGCTGCCATGGCTGGTGTCGCCCCCGCAAGGACTAGGGCGGCCGCGCCCAACGTGGCAACTGCAGCGGAAACAAGCTTCATTGTCGTTCTCCCGTGATAGTCGCAAGTAGTCAGCCTAGAGACTACCGCACGAGCGACGAAACCTTGAACGGTCGTACTGCGATTTTTAGAGCCGGTCGACCGCAATAACTCGCACCGCTGCGACGCCGCGCTCTGCCGACTCCGCAAGCGAGATTGTCGCACGGATCCCCCAGTCATGGTCGCCCGCCGGGTCGTCGAAAGTCTGGCGGACTTTCCACTGATCAGGCTCCTCGGTGATCATGAGGAGAGCCGGGCCCCGTGCATCCCCGCCGGTGCCGAGCGACTCGTGCTCGTCGAAGTAGCCGTCCATGGCATCGGCCCAAGCGTTGGCATCGAACCCGGATGCGGCATCCAACTCCCCCAGGGTCTCCCAGTCCTCGAGAGCCGCCAGTTGCACCCTGCGGAACAGCTCATTGCGAACGAGCACGCGAAACGCACGGGGGTTGGATGTGACAGGCGGTATCCGACGAGCCACAGCTTCGTCGGCGCTCGCGTCGCGCGATTGCGGTGCAATCGCCATGGCTCCAGCGCGCATCTCCTCCCACTCGTCGACGAGGCTCGAATCCACTTGACGCACGACCTCGCCGAGCCACTCGATCAGGTCGCGGAGCTCCTCGGTCTTCGCCTCATCCGGAATCGTCTGCCGTGCGGCGCGGTAGGCATCGGAGAGATAGCGAAGCACCAGACCCTCGCTTCTCGCGAGCTTGTAGTAACCGACGTAATCGGCAAAAGTCATCGCTCGCTCGTACATATCGCGCACCACCGTCTTGGGACTGAGTGCAAAGTCACCGATCCACGGCTGGGTCGCGCTGTAGGTCGTGAACGCGGCAACCAGCAATTCCTCCAAGGGCTTGGGCCAGGTGATCTCCTCCAGCAGTTCCATCCGCTGGTCGTACTCAATTCCTTCCGCCTTCATGGCCGCGACCGCCTCACCTCTCGCCTGAAACTGCTGCTGCGACAGGATCGGACGAGGGTCATCGAGGGTGGCCTCAAGCACGGAGATCATGTCCAGGGCGTAGGTCGGAGCTGACCGATCGAGCAGCTCGAACACGGCGAGAGCGAACGGCGAGAGTGGTTGGTTGAGTGCAAAGTTGGGTTGTAGCTCGACAGTGAGAGCGATGCCCCCCTCTGGGGTCTGCGTGACGACCTCTGCAGTGCGCAAGGTGCGATAGATCGCGAGAGCGCGTCGTGCGAGAGCGAGCTTGTTGGGCCATGCCTCGTGACTGCCAAAGATCAGGTCGCGCATGGCGGCAAAGGCGTCGCCGCCGCGGGCGATCACATTGAGCACCATCGAGTGGCTCACCTGCATGTGGCTTGTCAGGGGCTCTGGTTGGGCCGCGATCATGCGCTCGAAACTCGTCTCGCCCCACGAGACGAACCCTTCCGGGGCCTTCTTTCGGACGATTTTTCGCACCTTTTTGGGGTCGTCGCCCGCCTTGGCGACCAAGCGTGCGTTCTCGGCTTCGTGCTCGGGTGCTTGCGCCACGACTGTGCCCGCGGTGTCATAGCCGGCGCGCCCGGCCCTGCCCGCGATCTGGTGGAACTCGCGCGCGGTGAGCTGACGCATCCTGGTGCCATCGAACTTTGTGAGGGCGGTGAGCAACACCGTGCGGATGGGCACGTTGATGCCGACCCCGAGCGTGTCGGTTCCGCAAATGACTCGGAGCAACCCGCGCTGGGCGAGCTGTTCGACAAGTCGGCGGTACTTCGGCAGCATGCCGGCATGGTGCACGCCGATGCCGGAGCGAATAAGCCTCGACAGCGTCTGACCAAAGACAGTAGTAAATCGGAACGTCCCGATCGCCTCGGCGATCTCGTCGCGCTGCTCGCGACTGATGACCTTGATAC
Source organism: Actinomycetales bacterium (assembly GCA_038207805.1). Classification (GTDB taxonomy): domain Bacteria; phylum Actinomycetota; class Actinomycetes; order Actinomycetales; family Microbacteriaceae; genus Rhodoglobus. Next base: position 2,611 of record JBBQZJ010000110.1, read on the forward strand.
TCGTCATCGCCTGTGCGCGCTCGAGAGCCGCCGCCTGCGAGAAGTGCACGATGTAGACCGGAGACTGACCCGTGTGCAGAAGGTCTTCGACGGTCTCGTGCACGGGTGTCACAGCGTACGAGTAGTGCAGCGGCACGGGACGATCGACGCCCGTGATGAGACTCGTCTCCCGACCGGTTCGGCGGGTGAGGTCGTCGGCAAGCTCCCTCATTGGCCCCAGCGTCGCCGACATCAGCAGAAACTGCACCCTCGGCAGTGTGAGAAGTGGCACCTGCCAGGCCCAGCCACGGTCGGGGTCCGCGTAGAAGTGGAACTCGTCCATCACGACCTGATCGACGGGGGCCTCTGCTCCGCGACGCAATGCCATGTTGGCCAGAATCTCCGCGGTGCAGCAGATGATCGGTGCATCCGGATTCACCGAAGAATCACCGGTGACCATCCCCACCTTCTCGGCCCCGAAGATATCGACGAGTGCGAAGAACTTCTCGCTCACCAGAGCCTTGATCGGGGCGGTGTAGAACGTGCGCTGGCCTTGGGAAAGCGCAATGAAATGGGCCGCTATCGCGACCAGAGACTTACCGGTCCCCGTGGGTGTGCTGAGGATGACGTTCGCGCCAGACACCAACTCGATGAGGGCCTCATCTTGCGCGGGATAGAGCGGCAGACCCCGGCGCTGTGCCCAACCGTCGAAAGCGTCGTATGCCGCGTCAGCGTTCCACGGAGTCGGAGCCAAGTCGAGGAGCACGGAGGTCATGATCGTTCCATCGTGCCCTACCCGGCGACACCGGGTTGACATCATTAGCTATGTGTATTAGCTTATTGGCTATGTCTACTACCCAAACTCTCGTTCTCAACCGCGAAGACGGGCGAATCGCCTACGAAGCGTCAGGCAGTGGCCCTGTGGTCGTCTGCGTTCCCGGCATGGGGGACCTGCGTTCCAGTTACCGTCACCTTGCGCCAGAACTCGTTTCAGCCGGCTACCGAGTGGTCGCCACGGATCTCCGAGGGCACGGCGACAGCGACACCACCTTTGCCGAATACGGCGACGAGGCTACGGCGTCCGACATCCTCTCCCTCCTCGACCACCTCGGTGGGCCGGCGGTCGTGATCGGCAACTCGATGGGTGCCGGTGCTGCCGTGATCGCCGCCGCCGCACGACCCGACCTGATCACGGGCCTGGTGCTGGTGGGGCCATTCGTGCGCAATCCGCCAACCAACCCCGCGCTAGCTCTGTTGTTCCGGATGATGATGGCTCCCCCGTGGGCCGCATCCGTGTGGAAGGCGTGGGTGCGCTCCCTCTACAAGGGGCGGACCGCGCCGGATCACGCCGACCATCTCTTCGCCATCGATTCCGCTCTGCGCCGCCCCGGCTACGGTGCGGCGTTCTCCAGAACGGCCCGGACCAATCACGCTCCCGCTGAGGCCGCGCTCGCGCGTGTCACCGCGCCAAGCCTCGTCGTGATGGGCGAACTCGACCCCGACTTTCCGAGCCCGAAGGCCGAGGCGGATTGGATCGCGCAGCGGCTGTCCGCGCGCGTGGTAATGGTCGCGGAAGCCGGTCACTACCCGCAGTCACAGCGAGTCGACGTGGTCGCACCCGCCGTTGCATCCTTTCTCGCCGAGGTCGCGCCCCGTGCCTAGGGCCGGCCTCACCGCCGCGATCGTGGTGGAACAAGCCGAACGCCTGGCCGACGAAGTGGGCCTCGGTAATCTCAGCCTCGCGGCGTTGGCCGAACGGCTCGGCGTCAGGCCTCCAAGTCTCTATAAGCACATCGCTAGTCACGATGCGCTACTGAGAATGCTGGAGACCAGCGCGCGGTTTGACCTAGCCGAGACAATGCGGGATGCCGCGGTCGGGCGAGCGGGCGCAGACGCGGTGAGGGCGCTCGCGGCGGCCTATCGACACTGGGCCCTGGAGCATCCGGGGCGCTATTCTGCAACGCTGCGGGCGCCAGACCCGCACGATCGAGAAGCCGTCAGCACAGCCGAGCGCACCGTTGGTGTGATCCTAAAAGTCTTAGCCGATTTTCGTCTCTCCGACAGTCAGGCCATCGACGCAACAAGGATGCTGCGCTCGATGCTGCACGGATTCGTCTCGCTGGAGGCGGCGGGGGGGTTCGGCATGCCGCAGGATGTCGAGAGCACGTTCCATGTGATGATCGAGGCTCAGATCACCGCCTTGGAGCACTGGAAGGCCTAGGCCGGGGGCGTGTGAGCGGCGGCAACCCTTGCGTATGCCGTCTCCACGTATGCCCAGAAACCCGCGACATCAAGCTTCGTTGCGACCAGAGCGTTGGGGATCGGTGGATCGAAGTCAACCACGGTCATCCCGTTGGTGAACTCCCCCGTCGTCTCGACGTCGACCCGAGCCCGAACGACGGTGAAGAGATCGGGTCGTGCCACGAAGGCGACCGCGCATACGTCGTGTACGGCCTGCCCGTCCCAGTCGTCGACTCGTGAATCGAAGTAGAACGTGGCGAGCGGCACGATGAGTTCGTCGCCCAAACGGCCGAGGTCGGCGAATCGTCGCACAACCTCAGCGTTCGCCTGGGCTTGCAGGGTGAGGTCCAGTCCGATCATGGTCACCTGCCAGTCGGCCTCGAAGACAATTCGGGCGGCGACAGGATCGGCCCAGATGTTGAATTCGGCGGCGGGGGTCGCATTCCCGCGGGTGTACGAGCCGCCCATGATCGTGAACGACGCAGCCCAGCGCGCGATTGCCGGCTCCCGCTGCACGGCAAGCGCGATGTTGGTGAGCGGCCCGATTGCGACAAGGTGGATGGTGCCGGGTGTCGCGCGCAGTGTTTCGATTATGAAATCGACAGCATGGGATTCCGACACCGGCAGCGTCGCCTCCGGCAACACGACCGACCCGAGGCCTCCGGCTCCGTGCACATGGGCGGCGTCGCGCTGACCTCCGGATAGAGACTCGGTGGCGCCAGCCGCAACGGGAATCGTCGTGAACCCCAAATACTCGCGCAGTTGGAGGGCGTTGCGTGTTGTGTGCTCTAGCCGGACGTTGCCACCAACCGTCGTCACACCCACGATCGTAAGGTTCGGGTCGCCGTGCGCCAACAGCAGGGCGAGGGCGTCGTCGAGGCCTGGGTCACAGTCGATAAGGATGTTGCGGGGCATGTGTCGAGCGTACTGCGGGGCAGGTTTCGATACGCGCTGCGTGCTACTCAGCCAGCGGAGGCGCTGCGCGTCGGAACCCCGCGGCGTACAATTCCGTGTGCCCTCCATCGACCCAGACGACCTCGCCATCGCGCTGCGTGTGCTGGGCGAACTGGCCGAGATCGACCAAGAACACCCCGACTTTGTGAGGGTGCGCCGCGCGACTGCGAAGATGTTCAAGGCGGTCAAGAAGGAGCGCCGGCTCGAGAAACGGGCCGGAATCGCCGACGCCGATCGCAGCGTGATCGCGGCGACCGCGACGGGCGCGCCCGATCGCATCGATGACGAAACCCGGGGCATCCCGATCTCGACCTCGACAACGGCGCCGGTCGCGGGAACCCTCATCAAAGCGCGCGCCTGCTACATCTGCAAGGAGCCGTACACGGTCGTCGACGCGTTCTACCATCAGCTCTGCCCGGACTGCGCGGCGATGAGCCACGGCAAGCGCGACGCCCGTACCGACCTCACCGGCAAGCGCGCACTGCTCACCGGCGGTCGAGCCAAAATTGGCATGTACATCGCGTTGCGACTGCTGCGGGATGGCGCCCACACGACGATAACGACACGCTTTCCCCGAGACGCGGTGCGCCGATTCACGAGCCTGCCCGACTCCCCCGAGTGGATCGACCGCCTCCGCGTCGTGGGTATTGACCTGCGCGACCCGGCACAGGTCATCGGGCTCGCCGAGTCGGTGGCCGACGCTGGCCCGCTCGACATCCTGATCAACAACGCTACCCAGACCGTGCGCCGCTCCCCCGGCGCGTACCAGCCGCTGGTGGATGCCGAACTCGCGCCCCTCCCCGACACTCGGCTACCCGAACTGGTCACCTTCGGTCACACCAACGACCAGCATCCGCTCGCGCTGGAGCGCAGCCTTGCTGCGCATCCGATTCTTGCCGCTGCTTCCGAGCGTGCCGACGAGCTAACCGAGCAAGCCATGGCCGCCGGAAGCTCCTCACTCGAGCGCCTCGCTGCGGGTACCGCGATCGACGCGGGTGGGCTGCTCCCCGACCTCGATCACGTGAACTCCTGGACGCAGGCCGTGCAGGAAGTGGACCCGCTCGAGATGCTCGAGGTGCAGCTCGCGAACACCACCGCGCCGTTCATTCTGATCTCGAAGCTGCGGCCGTCGTTGGCGGCGAGCCCGGCCAAGCGCACCTACGTGGTGAACGTCAGCGCCATGGAGGGCGTGTTCGGTCGGGGATACAAGGGTCCGGGCCATCCGCACACCAACATGGCCAAGGCCGCGGTCAACATGCTCACTCGCACGAGCGCGCGCGAGATGTTCGAGACCGACGGCATTCTCATGACCAGTGTCGACACCGGCTGGATCACCGATGAACGCCCCCACCCGACGAAGGTTCGCCTCGCAGAGGAGGGGTTCCACGCACCGCTCGACCTCGTCGATGGGGCCGCGCGGGGGTACGACCCCATCGTGCGTGGCCAAGCCGGGGAA
>JBBQZJ010000111.1:0-7239 GCA_038207805.1 Actinomycetales bacterium
CAGAACCGCGGCTATGTTCGCACCGTCGCTCACCTGGTCAAGGTCGAGGAGATTGACTAATGGCTGACGAAGCTACCCCCAAAAAGGCTCCAGCGGCGAAGGCTCCCGCAGCGTCTGCTGCCAAGGCGCCCGCGAAGGCTGCTGCGCCCAAGGCTGCCGCCGCTAAGCCGGTCGCTGCGAAGGCGCCGGCCGCCGCTGCAAAGGCACCAGCTAAGGCCGCTGCAGCTAAGGCACCTACAGCTAAGGCACCCGCCGCAGCAGCCCAGGCGGATGCCGCTCCCGCCGCCAAGGCCCCGGCCAAGGCGCCCGCCGCCAAGAAGCCGCAGGCCGACGTAGCGTCGCGCCCGCAAGTGCTCAAGGTGCACCACCTTCGTCCCGCAGCGGGCGCGAAGAAGGAGAGAACCCGAGTCGGTCGCGGTGAGGGATCCAAGGGTAAGACCGCGGGGCGCGGTACCAAGGGAACCAAGGCTCGGTACTCGGTTCGTCCCGGGTTCGAGGGCGGAAACCTCAACTTCGTGATGCGCTCGCCGAAGCTGCGCGGGTTTAAGAACCCGTTCCGCGTCGAGTACCAGGTTGTCAATGTCGAGAAGCTCGCCGAGTTGTACCCGAAGGGCGGCGATGTCACCATTGCTGACCTCGTGCTCAAGGGTGCCGTTCGTAAGAACGAGAAGGTCAAGGTTCTCGGCGACGGCGATATTGCGGTTAAGCTGACTGTTGCAGTTGACAAGGTCTCCAGCTCGGCCGAGCAGAAGATCGTGGCAGCCGGCGGTTCAGTCAAATAGCTTGCTCTAAGTAGTCGAGCGGGGCTGGAAAACCGGCCCCGCTCGACTGTATTTACCCAATATCATCGGAGGCCCCCGTGTTTAGAGCTGTCTCGCGAATCTTCCGCACGCCTGACTTGCGCAGGAAGATCGGGTTCTCGCTCGGTATCGTCGCGCTGTTCCGCCTGGGGTCGTTCATCCCGGCCCCGTTCGTCGACTTCGGTAATGTGCAGGTCTGTCTGGCAAGCGGCGCGGGTACCGCCGGACTGTACGACCTCGTGAATCTGTTTAGCGGCGGTGCGCTGCTTCAGCTGTCCATCTTCGCCCTGGGCATCATGCCCTACATCACGGCCTCGATCATTGTGCAGCTGCTGCGGGTGGTCATCCCTCACTTCGAGAGCCTCTACAAGGAGGGTCAGGCCGGCCAGTCCCGCCTCACGCAGTACACGCGCTACCTCACGATCGCACTCGGCGTTCTGCAGTCGACAACGCTGATCACGGTCGCGCGCAGCGGTGCGCTTTTCCCGTCGAACACCGGCGTTGCGGAGTGCAGCCAGCTCCTCACCAACGATGCGTGGTACGCAATCATGCTCATGGTCATCACCATGACAGCGGGAACCGGCCTCATCATGTGGATGGGCGAGCTCATCACCGAGCGCGGCATCGGCAACGGCATGTCACTGTTGATCTTCACCTCCATCTCGGCTCGTTTTCCTGACGCCCTCTGGTCGATCCAGACCAACAAGGGGATCGAGATTTTCCTCGTCGTGGTCGCGATTGGAATTCTCATCATGGGTGCCGTGGTGTTCGTCGAGCAGTCGCAGCGACGCATCCCGGTGCAATACGCCAAGCGGATGGTCGGCAGACGCACCTACGGCGGCAACAACACCTACATTCCGATTAAGGTCAACATGGCCGGCGTCGTCCCGGTGATTTTCGCCTCGTCGCTGCTCTACTTGCCCGCGCTTATCGCGCAGTTCAATCAGCCCCGCGCGGGCGAGCCTCAGGCGGAATGGGTGACCTGGATCTCGAACTACCTCACCAGGGGTGACCACCCGCTCTACATGCTGCTGTACTTCCTACTCATCGTCGGGTTCACCTACTTCTATGTTGCGATCACCTTCAACCCGGAGGAAGTCGCGGACAATATGAAGAAGTACGGCGGGTTCATCCCGGGTATTCGTGCCGGTCGCCCGACTGCCGAGTATCTCGACTTTGTGCTGACCCGCGTGACGCTGCCCGGGTCGCTCTACCTGGGGCTCATCGCGCTCATCCCGCTCATCGCATTCGTGTGGGTGGGAGCGAACCAGAACTTCCCGTTCGGTGGGGCGAGCATCCTCATCATCGTCGGTGTTGGACTTGAGACGGTCAAGCAGATTGACTCGCAGCTTCAGCAGCGGCACTACGAGGGTCTGCTGCGGTGACCTCGCCCGAGGGCCACGGCGGTGTTCGCCTACTGTTGATCGGTCCGCCGGGCGCGGGCAAGGGCACTCAGGCAGTTCGCTTAGCGGCGACGTTTGAGGTGCCCGCGATCTCGACCGGCGACATCTTTCGCAGCAACGTGCGAGACGAGACAGAGCTTGGTCGCAAGGCAAAAGTGTTTATGGATGCCGGCGACAACGTGCCCGACTCCTTGACCAACGAGCTCATTCGCCACCGGCTGGCCGAGAAGGATGCCGAGAACGGCTTCCTCCTGGATGGCTACCCGCGAACCGAGGATCAGGTTCGCGAGCTCGACGAGTTCCTGCTCGGGCACGGAACCGCCCTCGACGCCGTGGTGGAACTCGTTGCAGACCCCGATGTGGTCGTGGAGCGCCTACGTAAGCGCGCGCTGGACCAGGGTCGCAGTGACGACGGCGAGGGTGTCGTTCGCCACCGCCTCGAGGTGTATCGCGAGCAGACGGCTCCGCTCATCGACCTGTACGATTCACGCGGCGTGCTGGTGGCCATCGACGCTCTCGGCGAGATCGACGGTGTGACAGCGCGAATCACGGATGCGTTGGCGGCACGGGGCATAGTCGCCTCCGACGCCGCGACCGCTTAGACCACCCGCGGGGATAGGGCGAGCACCGTCGACGGCGAGTGGCGAAACTCCCGCAAATCACCTAAGCTTGTTCTTTGGTGTTTCCGGCCCGATTTTGTCGTGCCTGCGCGTTGTTCTTCGGAGCGATTCGCGTCGAAATGTCCAATCCCCGCAGACCAGCGAACCCAATTTATAGCGACGAAGAGGCTATGGCCAAAAAAGACGGTGTCATCGAGATCGAGGGCGCAGTAGTCGAAGCTCTACCCAACGCAATGTTTCGCGTTGAGTTGACCAACGGCCACAGAGTGCTTGCCCACATCTCAGGCAAGATGCGACAGAACTACATCCGAATCCTTCCTGAGGACCGGGTAGTTGTCGAGTTGAGCCCATATGACCTGACCCGTGGCCGTATCACCTATCGCTACAAGTAAAAGTTCCGCTGGAAAGTAACGTCTGATCTCAACAAGCTCGATCACCGAGGTCAGTACGAAGACAGCGAAAAAAGGAAAACAATGAAGGTCAACCCCAGCGTCAAGCCCATCTGTGATCACTGCCGCGTCATCCGCCGCAATGGCAACGTGATGGTTATCTGCAAGAGCAACCCGCGTCACAAGCAGCGTCAGGGCTGATTTTGATCGCTGATTTCGATACGCGGCCTTGCCGCTACTCGATCGGCCCACACAACTAAATACGCAACGAACTGCACCAAGATCCTTCGCAAGGAGGGGACACCCAGGGTTGGAGGCCCCGGCACCGGCGCAGTCCACACCTCCACTCACTCACAGGAGAAGTCACAATGGCACGTCTAGCCGGCGTCGACATTCCGCGCGATAAGCGCGTTGTGGTCGCACTGACATACATCTACGGGGTTGGTCGCACGAGGTCGCTCAAGATCCTCGCCGACCTCGACATCAGCGGGGAGATCCGCGTCAAGGATCTCACCGACGACCAGCTCATCGCCTTGCGCGACTACATCGAGCTGAACTTCAAGGTAGAGGGTGACCTTCGCCGTGAGGTTGCCGCCGACATCCGCCGCAAGGTCGAGATTGGCAGCTACCAGGGTATTCGCCACCGTCGCGGCTTGCCCGTGCACGGCCAGCGCACCAAGACCAACGCTCGCACCCGCAAGGGCCCGAAGCGCACCGTTGCCGGTAAGAAGAAGGCAGGACGTAAGTAATGGCTGCACCGAAGGCCGCGGTGCGCAAGCCCCGCAAGAAGGAAAAGAAGAACGTCGCGCTGGGCCAAGCCCACATCAAGTCGACGTTCAACAACACGATCGTCTCGATCACCGACCCGACCGGCGCAGTTATTGCGTGGGCGTCGTCAGGTGCCGTTGGCTACAAGGGTTCGCGCAAGTCGACCCCCTTCGCCGCTCAGCTCGCTGCGGAGTCCGCCGCGCGCCAGGCACAGGAGCACGGCATGAAGAAGGTCGACGTGTTCGTCAAGGGACCGGGCTCCGGCCGCGAGACCGCCATTCGTTCACTTCAGGCCGCCGGCCTCGAAGTGGGTTCGATCAACGATGTCACTCCGCAGGCGCACAACGGGTGCCGCCCGCCGAAGCGCCGTCGGGTTTAGCGCGCTGGAGCTTGGAGCGATGGCCATTTCTGGCCCTCGCTGCGACGCCAGCGCCGAGAGCCGTCATGGCTCTCGGAATACATCTCAATAACTCAACAAGCAACACCGGCGGGCCAGCCACTCGCCGTATTCAGGTGTCAAATAGCGGACACCTAGCCGAAAGGAATCACCAGTGCTCATCGCACAGCGCCCCACTCTCGCCGAAGACAACATCTCAGAATTCCGTTCACGGTTCGTCATCGAACCGCTCGAGCCCGGTTTCGGTTACACCCTCGGAAACTCCCTTCGCCGCACGCTGCTCTCGTCCATTCCGGGAGCGGCTGTTACGAGCATCCGCATCGACGGCGTGCTTCACGAGTTCAGCACCGTCGCTGGTGTCAAAGAGGACGTGACCGAGGTCATCCTCAACATCAAGAACCTCGTTGTCTCCAGCGAGCACGACGAGCCGATCACCGCCTACCTGCGCAAGCAGGGTGCTGGCGAGGTCACGGCAGCCGACATTTCGGCTCCCGCCGGTGTGGAGATCCACAACCCGGAGCTCGTCATCGCGACGCTCAACGACAAGGCGAAGTTCGAGCTGGAACTGACGATCGAGCGTGGCCGCGGCTACGTATCGGCCACCCAGAACCGCAGCGAGTTCAGCGAGTCGGGCCAGATCCCGATCGACTCGATCTACTCGCCCGTGCTCAAGGTCACCTACCGCGTCGAGGCAACTCGTGCCGGTGAGCGCACCGACTTCGACCGCCTTGTCGTGGATGTCGAGACCAAGTCCGCGATCACCCCGCGCGACGCTGTCGCATCCGCCGGCCGCACACTCACCGAACTGTTCGGACTCGCGCGCGAGCTCAACAGCACGGCTGAGGGAATCGAGATCGGTCCGGCACCCGTCGATGCCGTGCTCTCGAGCGAGCTCAGCATGCCGATCGAAGACCTCGACCTGAGCGTGCGCAGCTACAACTGCCTCAAGCGCGAGGGAATCAACACCGTGAGCGAGCTCGTGGCACTGTCGGAGACACAGCTCATGAACATCCGCAACTTCGGCCAGAAGTCGGTTGACGAGGTCAAGGACAAGCTCGTCGAGATGGGGCTGTCGCTCAAGGACGGCGTGCCCGGATTCGACGGCGCCCACTTCTACGGCGGCTACGACGACGACGAGTCCAACGCCTAGGCCCGCGCCGACCGCGTCACAAACACTGGAGAACTGAACCATGCCTACACCCACCAAGGGACCCCGCCTCGGCGGAGGACCGGCCCACGAGCGCTTGATGCTCGCGAACCTGGCCGCCGCCCTGTTCACACACAAGTCGATCAAGACCACCGAGACGAAGGCGAAGCGCCTGCGTCCGGTTGCCGAGCGACTAATCACGTTCGCCAAGCGCGGCGACCTTCATGCGCGTCGTCGCGTGCTGTCGATCATTGGTGACAAGACGGTCGTTCACGAACTCTTCACCGAGATCGCGCCGCTCGTCGAGCACCGCGAGGGCGGATACACCCGCATCACCAAGCTGGGTTTCCGCAAGGGCGACAATGCCTCGATGGTTCAGATCGAACTCGTACTCGAGCCGGTGAACCCGAAGCCGAAGAGTGCCAAGAAGACTGCGGCCGCAGCCGAGGCAGCACAGCCCGCCAAGGCGGCGCCTGCTGTGGAGACTGTCGCCGAGACCGAGGATGCCGAGACCGAGGATGCCGCGGCCGAAGAGGTCGCGGCCGAAGAGGTCGCAGCTGACGAAGTAACCGCTGACGTTGCTGACGCGCCCGTTGCGGATGCCGCCGCTTCGGAAGAGGCCGGTTCGGACGACGACACCAAGTAGATCGTTGTCAAGAGGTACGGCCCCGCCCACCCGGCGGGGCCGTACTGTTTAAACCGTGACCGAACTTCCTCTGAATCGGCGCGTCGTCGCGCCACCCGTCGAGCAGCCCGTCGACACCGCGGATATCGCGTGGCGCGCCGCCACTCTCGACGATGTCGATGCCCTCCTCGACTGCGAGCAGGCAATTGCCGCTGTCGATCATCCGCACTACGTGACGACTCGGGAGGAGATCGAAGAGGACTTCGAGGCGAGTTACGTCGAGACAGCTCGTGACACGGTGGCGGCTTTCGCGCCAGACGGCACAGTGCTCGCGTGGGGTCTCGTTCTCGAGCCACCAGGTCAAGAGACCATGGTGCGCGAGATTCTTGCCGGCGGAGTTCGTCCCTCCGAGCGGGGCCGTGGGCTCGGTCGGCAGCTGCTGACCTGGCAGGTCGCCCGCGGGATGCAGCGGCTCGCGGCATCCGATCGCCCCTTGCCGGGGTGGCTCATGACCTTCGCCGACCAGCGAGTGGATGACGCGGCGCACCTGTACGCGCGGTTCGATCTCACGCCCGCCCGGTACTTTCTCGAGCTGGCGCGCGACGTCTCTGAGCCCATCGCGCCGGTCGCGCTCGACTCCCCACTGCGGCTCGTGCCGTTCACCTCGGAGTGGTCTGAGGCAACCCGCGTGGCACGCAACGACTCATTCCGGGACCACTGGGGAAGTCAGCCCACGTTGGAGGAGCCGTGGCAGTCGTTTGTGGGGCGGTCAACCTTCCGCGCCGACCTGACCTTTCTCGCGGTGGCGCCGGATGACGAAGTCGCGGGTTTCGTCGTGTGCAGCGTCAGCGAATCGGACTGGCCGGGGCAAGGTTTTAGTTCGGCCTACATTGATCTCGTTGGAGTGACCCGCGCGTGGCGTGGACGAGGAATCGCTCGAGCCGCGCTTACGACCGCTCTTCAGGCAATCGCCGCGGCCGGGTTAGATAAGGCGGTGCTCGACGTGGACTCCGATAGCCCAACGGGAGCTCTTGGTCTTTATACCGGTGTCGGGTTCACGGAGTCGAACCGCAGCATCAACTTCACTCGG
>JBBQZJ010000112.1:0-7193 GCA_038207805.1 Actinomycetales bacterium
AACACCGGAATCGGCCTCGCGCTGGTGGCCCAGCAGCGCGGCTATCGCTGTGTGTTCGTGCTGCCCGACAAGGTGGGCGAGGAGAAGCGCAACGTCCTGCTCGCCTACGGCGCCGAGGTGGTCGTCACCCCCACCGCCGTCGCGCCCGACAGCCCGGAGTCCTATTACTCCGTGTCGGACCGGCTGGCCCGCGAGATCCCCGGTGCCTTCAAGCCCAACCAGTACTCGAACCCGAACGGGCCGCTCAGCCACTACGAGACAACCGGTCCGGAGATCTGGCGTGATACCGAGGGGCAGATCACCCACTTCGTTGCCGGGGTCGGCACCGGTGGCACGATCAGCGGTGTGGGCAAGTACCTCAAGGAAGTGTCGAAGGGCGCGGTGCGCGTCATCGGCGCAGACCCCGAGGGCTCGGTCTACTCGGGAGGATCGGGCCGACCGTACCCCGTCGAGGGCGTCGGCGAAGATTTTTGGCCCACCGCCTACGATCCGACCGTCGTTGACGAGATCATCGCGTCATCGGATGCCGAGTCGTTCGAGTTCACTCGACGGCTCGCACGCGAGGAGGGGCTGCTGGTTGGCGGCTCGAGCGGTCTGGCCGTGGCATCCGGGCTCAAAGCAGCTGCTTCTCTTAGCGAACACGACGTCATGGTCATCTTGTTGCCCGACGGTGGCCGGGGCTACCTCGGCAAGATCTTCAACGACAAGTGGATGCGCTCCTACGGTTTTGGGCCGGACAGCGACGAGCGCACGGTTGGCGACGTGCTGAGCGCCAAGACCGGCCAGCTGCCGGACCTCGTGCACGTTCATCCGAGCGACACGGTGCGCGACGCGATCGAGATCCTCACCAAATACGAGGTGTCTCAGATGCCCGTCTTGACCGCCGAGCCGCCCGTAGTCATGGGCGAGGTGGTCGGTGCGATCGATGAACGTGCCCTTCTGGAGGCGGTATTCAGCGGCGACGCTCAGATGACGGATGCCGTCGCGGAATTCGTGGCTCCTCCGCTGGGTTTGATCGGTGTGCACGAATCCCTGAGCGCGGCGAAGGCGGCCCTTGCCGCGGCCGATGCCGTTCTTGTGACCAATGACGGCAAGCCGGTTGGGGTGCTCACCCGCCACGACCTGCTGACATTTCTCTCCGAATAGCCACATCCACTCAGCCGCATCCACTAAGCCCGATCCACTCAGCCAGAGCCCACCAGAAAGACACCCGTGTTAGAGCCGCAGTACTCCTTCGCTACCCGCGCCATCCATGCCGGACAAGAGTTCGATCCGACGACGGGAGCCGTCGTTCCGCCGATCTATCTGACCTCCACCTTCGTGCAAGACGGAATCGGGGGTTTTCGGGGCGGCTACGAGTACGCCCGCGGTGGCAACCCGACCCGCGACTCGCTGCAGGAGCTTCTCGCGTCGCTTGAGGGCGGCGCGAGTGCGTTCAGTTTTGCCTCCGGCCTAGCCGCCGAGGATGCTCTGCTGCGCGCGGTGCTCAAGCCCGGCAACCACATCATCATGGGCAACGACGTCTACGGCGGAACGCATCGCCTGGTGTCGCGCATGTTTGTGCCCTGGGGCGTCTCGCTCTCCACGGTCGACATGAGCGACCTCGACGCCGTTCGCCACGCGGTGCGGCCGGACGCGACGCACATTCTGTGGGTTGAGACCCCCAGCAACCCGCTCATGAAGATCAGTGACATCGCTGCGCTCGCGGAAATCGGGCATGCTGCAGGGGCAATCGTCGTGGTCGACAACACGTTCGCCTCGCCCTACCTGCAGCAACCGCTGTCGCTCGGCGCTGACGCCGTCATCCACTCCACCACCAAGTATCTGGGTGGCCACTCCGACGTTCTCGGTGGCGCGGTCGTCGTGAACGATCCGGAGCTCGCGGCCAAGGTCGGGTTCCTTCAGTTCGGCGCGGGCGGGGTGTCATCCCCCATGGACGCGTGGCTCACGGTTCGGGGAATCAAGACACTGGCCGTGCGCGTCGAACGTCACTCCTCGAACGCGCTGGCGATCGCGCAAGCGCTGGTCGGGCATCCCAAGCTCGATGCGGTGTATTACCCGGGGCTGCCAGAACATCCCGGCCATGACCTCGCCGCACGACAGATGAAGGCCTTTGGCGGCATGCTGTCGGTGGCGGTCACGGGCGGGTCGGCTCCGGCCAAGAAGTTTGCGGAGTCGACGACACTCTTCCAGCTCGCGGAGTCACTCGGGGGCGTCGAATCGCTCATCGGGTACCCGGCCGAGATGACCCATGCCTCTGTCAAGGGCACCGCTCTCGAGGTGCCGAACAACGTGGTGCGACTGTCGGTCGGAATTGAGGATGTTGGCGACCTGCTCGACGATGTGCTGGGGGCGCTCGAGCGGCTCTAGTTGTTGGCCCGTGGTGCGCCCTGTGCTAGCGTGAATTCACAGCGCATTCTCAGACGAGCCGCGCCGAGCCTCGACGAAAGAACATTCCGCCATGACTCCTCGCCTCCGCCGCGGCATGGCCGCTCTCATTGCGGCACTCGCACTGGTAATCGCCCCGGTTCTCACCGCAACGTCGGCCTCGGCCGCCGAGCCGGTAACTACGAACACGCTGTTTTTCTCCCGCGATGGTTTCACGGACATCGATCAGGAGGACCTCACCATGATCGCCGGGTTGACGGACTCGGGCATCGTGGTGACGGTGTTCGACGGGGGCGACGGCTCCGCTGCCGCTTGGGTGGCCGCGCTTGCGGGTAACGGCGTGCTGGTGATTCCGGAGACGAGCAGTAGTACCCCGGTGTGGACGAGCGGCGGCACGAGCGCAATGAGCGATGAAGCAGCCGCTGCCGTGCTGGCATTCGTGACCGCTGGCGGCACAGTCATTCTCGGCGGTTCCGAGAACGAACAGTTGTTGAGCTACCTCACCGGCATTGACTACGACGGCAACTGGAATGATGGCGGCACAGCCGGCCCATGGGATCTTCAGATCGTCGAGCCGGCGCTGCCAGCCCAGCTGACGAACTCAAATGGCACCTACCCCATCGACAGTTTCGGCACGTGGTCTGCAGAGCTACTCGCTGGCGTGATTCCTCTCTATACCGGCGATAGCGGTGCTGAGATGGCGGCCGGAAAATTCCCAGTCGGGGCGGGCTTCGTGTACTCATTCGCCTACGACTGGTATCCCGGTGACGAGACCGAAGACATCGACGGCCGCGTTCTGTGGAACCAACTGCTCGTGTGGGCAGCAACGGGAACCGCGGGAGCCGCTCCCGCAGCGCCCGCACTGGCCGACACGGGCCTGGACACGACGATTTTGTGGACAGGCGCCCTAGGGCTGATGATGCTGGGTGTTGCGGGCGTCCTAGTGGCACGCACACGCAAGTTGGAGCAACTCTGAGTGCTGGCGCGATGTCGTGACATCGTGTCCGTTCTTCGCGCGACACCGGTGAGCACCGCTGCAATGATGGTGGGGTGACCGAAGCCTCCGCCCACCCCGAGGGTCGCCTCGGGCTCGCGCAGGCATCAGCCCTCTACATTGCGGCGGTGCTCGGAACGGGCATCCTCGTGCTCCCCGGCTTGGCCGCGGATGCCGCGGGGCCGGCGTCGCTCATCGCCGTCGCCGCCGTGCTCGCCCTGTCGGTACCGCTAGCGGGGACCTTTGCGGCCCTTGCCGCTCGATTCCCCGACGCCGGCGGGGTCGCCACGTTTGTGCGTCTCGCCCTCGGACCCACCGCCGCGAGGATGGCAGGCTACTGGTTTTTCTTCGGTGTGCAGTTCGGCGCTCCCGTCGTCGCTAGCCTCGGTGCCGAGTATCTGGTGGCGGCCCTGGGCGGCGACCGCGCGTTTGTGCCGCTCGCCGCTGTGAGCTTCCTTGCGGTGCCGCTCGCAATCAGCTTTTTCGGCCTCCGAGTCAGCGGCACGGTTCAGCTCGCTTTGACCGGGCTGCTGGTGCTCGTCGTAGTCGGGGTCGTCGCTACCGCTGCACCGGCCGTTGTTCCGGCTCGATTCGAGCCATTCCTTCCGCACGGGTGGGCCGGAGTTGGCGTCGCAATCAGTCTCTTCGTCTGGGCATTTGCGGGGTGGGAGGCGGTGACCCATATCGCTGCCGAATTCCGCGATCCCCGGCGTACCATCCCGCTGGCCACCGCCATCGCGATTGTCGTGGTGGGGCTCGCCTATCTTGCGCTCCAATTCGTGACGGTAGGCGTCGGATCCAGTCACTCCCGGGTGCCCCTCATCGACCTCGTCGCCGTGACCACGCCGGGGATCGGCCCGATCGTGGTGGCCGTGATCGCCGCGGTCGTGTCGATCGGCGTGCTGAACGCCTATGTGCCGGCCTTCGGCAACCTTGCTGCGTCCCTCGGTCGAGACGGACACCTGCCGCGGTGGTTCGCGAGAGGTGCCCAGCCGGGGGGAGTTCCGCGCCGCGCGCTCGCACTGGTGGCGGTCATCGAACTGAGCTACTTTGCCCTGCTCGCCTGGCGGGGGTTCGAACTGCTTCCGTTCATCCTCATCCACACGTCGTGCATGGTCGCCGTGTATGCCCTAGGCATGGTCTCGGCGGTTCGACTGCTGGATCGGTTCTCGGCGGGGTGGTGGATGGCGATCATCTCTGTCGTGCTCGTGGTGGGTCTTCTCGCCTTGGCCGGCCCCAATCTGGCCATACCGGCGGCGCTTGCGGCGGTCGCCGTAGTCGTCACTGTCATTCGGCACCTTTCCCGCGCGAGTATTCGCGCTCGTCGGCTAGCACGGGGCGAGAATCCGGCGGGTCCGTCCACTAGGGTCGGGCCATGAGCACCGGGTCGAGCATCCCCCGGGCGACCAACATTCGCCAGGTAGCGGTGGTTGCCGGGGTATCGCATATGACGGTTTCGCGGGTCATCAACGGCTCACCCAATATCGCGCCCGCGACGCGCGAGCGGGTTCTCGCTGCTATGCGGCAGTTGGACTTTTCGCCCAACAGCGCGGCGCGAGCTTTGGCCAGCCGCAAGGCAAACCGGATCGGTGTGATCGTGGATAGCGTGGTCGAGTTCGGGCCGGGCAGCACGCTGCGTGCGATCGAGGATGCCGCGCACGACCGCGGCTACACGGTGAGTTCGATCGCGGTCGATCGTTCACGGTCCCCGCACGACGCCGTGAAGTCCCTGCGGGCAATCGGTATCGACGCGCTGTGCCTGATCTCGCCTCGAGCCGACTCGGTCGACCTGCTTCGCGAGGGTTCGGCCGACCTACCCACTCTGGTCGTCAAGCCCGAGCCGGAGGCCGACCTCTTCACCGTGTCAGTTGACCAGCGGCATGGAGCGCGGCTGGCAATGCAGCACCTCATCGAGCTCGGGCACCGCGCCATCGTTCATCTCGCGGGTCCACTCGATTGGTTGGATGCCCGCGCCCGGGCAGAGGTCTGGCGGGAGTTTGTCGACCGCGCCGACGCTTCGTCGCTGCCGGTCGCCGTGGGGGATTGGACCTCCGACTCGGGCTACGAGTTCGGTCGCTCGTTGGGACCGGCGCCCGACGCCACCGCAGTCTTCGCCGCGAACGACCGGATGGAGCTCGGAGTCATCCACGCTCTTGTCGAGTCGGGCATCCGTGTGCCGCAGGATGTCAGCGTGGTCGGTTTCGACGACGTACCGGACGCGAGGCATTTCCTGCCGCCGCTCACGACGGTGCGCCAAGACTTCCGCGCCCTCGGTCGGCTGGCCGTCGAGACCCTCCTCGGCGAGCTGGAGGGCCTCGATCTCGCGCAACGGACGTTGATCGAGCCGGAGTTGATAGTGCGCGGCTCGACAGCTCCACCTCGAGCATGAGCGATCTTGACGAGCCCAATCTGTTACCGGTAACATCGGAAACCGTGACCTATTCTGGAGCCGCTGTCGAGGTCGCCATCTCAGAGATGCGAGAGACCATCGCGCACTTGCACTCCGAACTGGTGCGCAACAACCTCGTCGTCTGGACGGGCGGGAATGTGTCGGGTCGCATCCCCGGCGCCGACCTCTTCGTCATTAAGCCCTCCGGGGTCGCATACGGCGACCTCAGGGCGGACAATATGATCCTGTGCGACCTTGACGGTGTTGTTGTGCCCAACACACCCGGGTCTGAACGCTCGTCATCCAGCGATACTGCCGCGCACGCCTACGTCTACCGGAACATGCCCTGGGTCGGGGGTGTGGTGCACACCCACTCGAGTTATGCGACGGCATGGGCCGCGCGCGGCGAGGAGATCCCGTGTGTGATCACCGCCATGGCCGATGAGTTTGGCGGCCCCGTACCTGTTGGCCCATTCGCCATAATCGGCGATGACTCGATTGGCCGTGGCATTGTGCAGACCCTGTCCGGCCACCGCTCGAGGGCTGTCCTCATGCAAAACCACGGCCCGTTCACGATCGGAGTGAGCCCGACCGACGCGGTCAAGGCCGCTGTCATGGTCGAGGATGTGGCGCGCACTGTGCACCTCGCGCGCGAAGGCGGGCCCGTCATCCCGATTCCGCAGGAGGCCATCGATCGGCTCTTCGACCGGTACCAGAACGTGTATGGCCAATCCGAGGACGACCGCCGATGAACTCGTCTAGTGCCGTTGCCGAGGCGATTCGGGCCGGCCGGAGCACTCTGGGGATTGAGTTGGGCTCGACTCGGATCAAGGCCTGCCTTATCGGGGAAGACTGCGAGGTGCTCGCGGTGGGCGAGCACGAGTGGGAGAACCAGCTTGTTGATGGCCGGTGGAGCTACTCACTCGACGATGTCTGGGGCGGATTGCGTGCCGCATACGCCGAGCTTGCGGCAGAGACCCGAGCCCGGTACGGCGAACTCCCCTCGACCTTCGGGGCGATAGGCGTTTCGGCAATGATGCACGGATACCTTGCTTTTGACGCCGAAGATACCCTTCTGGTTCCTTTCCGCACCTGGCGTAACACGTCGACCGCGGCTGCGGCGACCGAACTAACCGCCGAGTTCGAAGTCAACATCCCCTTGCGATGGTCGATTGCTCACCTGCATCAGGCCGTCATCGATTCCGAACCGCACGTCGCCGACATCCGGTTCATCACGACCCTCGCCGGTTACGTGCACTGGAAGCTGACGGGCGAGCGAGTCATCGGTGTCGGCGACGCGTCGGGCATGTTCCCCATCGACAGCGTCACCGGGGGATACGATTCCGGGCGGCTTGAGCGCTATGACCGGCTCGTCGCCGATCGAGTGCCTTGGGCGCTGGCCGAACTCTTGCCTACCGTGTT
>JBBQZJ010000113.1:0-7185 GCA_038207805.1 Actinomycetales bacterium
ACACGGTTCACAAAGCGACTGGGCGCATCCGCAGACGATGGCGTGTCGCTCGTCGAAGTGATCGTCGCGCTCCTGGTCTTCACCATTATCGCGCTCGGGGTCAGCTACTCGGCAGTCACGATCTTGCGCATCACGGATGACACCCGAGCTCGCCAGGTTGCTACCAACCTCGCCACTACCGAACTTGACACGGCACGAGCCGTGACCGATCCGTTCGACGTTCTGGATGCGACCCGCACCAGCGTGATCGGCGGCAAGACATACACCGTGGTTCGTGCCACCTCGTGGGTTACCACGTCGGGAGCGGATGTCGCCTGCGGCACCGGCACCGGCACTCTTCAGTCCAAGCGCGTGAACGTCACCGTGACCTGGGCGGGAATGCTCACCACCACGCAGCCGGTGCGCACCGACACTTTGATTTCGCCCGACACCCGGATCAACGATCCGAGCCTCGGGACCATCCGAATTTCCGTTATCGACGTTGCCGGTTCAGGATCCTCCGGCGTGAGCGTGACGATCACGCCGACCAGCGGCGGCGCCGCTCTCGATTCCCAGCCCGATAACACAGACGCACAAGGCTGTAGCTATGCCCTCAAGGTTGTGCCCGGAACCTACTCGGTTACCGTCTCTCGATCGAACTCAGTCAGTACCGACCAGGTCGCATCGCCATCCAGCTCAGTTGTGGTCACCGCCGGCGGCTCGGTTGCCGCACAGTTCCAGTACGACTACGCCGCCAGGTTCAACCTGACATATGCGAGCAACTACACGGGACCGACCCCCAAGTTTCCGACGAACCTCGATACGACCTACCTCAGCACCTACGCGGCTTACGTCGACTCGGGCTTCAAGTCGCAGATTTCCCTGCATCCGTTCACCTCGGGCTACGCCGGTATGGCCGGCTCGTACAAGGCAGCATCGGGCAGTGGCCCGGGGTGCATCAATGTGGATCCTGCGGCGTGGCCGGCTCAGGGATCGACGCTCGCGGCCGGGGTTCGGTCCGACCCCGTCGCTGCATCTCCACAGGCTTCGACCGCAATGGGAGTTCCGATGGGCGTTGCATCGGTGAACTTCACGATCAACAACTACTTCCTGACAGCGGTGTCGGCGTCGGGCGGTAACGGCGATCCTGGGTGCTCCGTGCCGATGACCTATTCATTCGGACAGGTGCTCACTGTGGGCACGACGACGATTGCCCTGCCCTACGGATCATGGACGCTCTATTCAAGCTCCACCGCAAACGGCACCAAGACCGTGATCGCGAGCTCCCGAATCACCCCCGTAACGCTCGGCTACAGCGCCGGCAACGTCCTCACTCTCGATCCCCGGGTCGCGCCATGAATCTGATAAGGCGCGCACGGGCACGCGCAGCCGATGACTCGGGTATCTCGATAACCGAGCTGCTCGTCACGATCATGATTTCGACGATTGTGCTGGCCGCCGTCGGCACAATGTTCATCAACATCGGTCTCGTGACGAGCAACGCGAACCGCACGATCGAGCGCAACGGAATCGCGACCAACATCATGGATGACATCACCAACGTCATTCGCACCGCCGCGAACAACCCCATCTCCACGAGCATCGATCCCGACCCGGCATTGATAGCAGCCACCACGAGCTCGCTGACCGTCTATAGCTTCGTCAACACCAATCCGACCCAACCAGCTCCGACCAAGGTTCGTTTCACCTTCGATGCCAGCGGAAACCTCGTCGAGGAGCGCTGGACAGCAACAAAGTCAGGCTCCTATTGGGTGTTCACCGGCACCGCTGTTACCAGAACCGTGGGTGGTCCGGTGCAGAACGTTACGGGAACTCCCGCATTCTTCACGTACTTCGATTCGTCTGGCGCGCTAGTCACCCCTGGATCCGGCGGTCTAACGCTGAGCCAACGCAAGGCCATTTCGAGCATTACCGTGACTGTTCAGATCGCGAACCAACCGACCACGGGCACCGCCCCGATCGAGCTCATTAACACCATCGGAATGCCTAACCTTCGACTTGGATCGGACGGATGATGCGCCTACGCACCCTTCTCAGCGCGGCTCGCAGCGACCGAGGCGTCGCCCTCGTCGTCGTAATCGGCATCGGAATGCTCATGCTGACCCTGATCGCGACGAGCCTCACTGTTGCCGCCGGCGGGCTGCGCAAGACCGACACCAACCAAGACTGGAATGGTGCTCTTGACGCGGCATACGCGGGCATCGAGGAGTACCAGAGCCGGTTGGCCAGTGACACCGGCTACTACCGCTACGGCAACCCTGCTGCGCTCTTCAGTCAGGCGCCCATCAGCTCCAGCTCGGTAACCCTGCCCACGGGAAGCAATACCAACTTTGCCTTCGGCGTCGGGACGGCGGGTACTTGGGCGACAGTTCCCGGCAGCACACCGGTCGCGAGTTTCCGATACGAGGTCGACAACTCCCGGTATTCGACTACGGGTTCGATTCGAATTCGTTCCACGGGCCGGGTTGGCGCGGTCACACGATCCGTCGTGGCGGATCTCAAACAATCGGGGTTCATCGACTTCCTCTACTTCACCGACTACGAGGTGCAAGATCCCGCTTTGACGGGCCTGAGCTTCTGCGCGGTGCACATCTGGGAGGGGCGCAGTAACTCCTGCAGTACCATCCAGTTCATTGGTGCCGACACCATTCAAGGTCCGCTGCACTCCAACGACACCCTGACGATCTGCGGTACGACCTTCCTCGGGCGGGTCACGACCTCGAATCCCAACTCACCCATTTTCACCAAGCCTGGCGGCTGCGGGAATGGGACATACGGTGTGGGTACCGGCCCGGTCTACCAAGCGCCAATCACCATGCCTCCGACCAATGCCGAGCTCAAGAAGGAGACACGCAGCGATCTCACGCTCAGTGAGGTACCGCTTCCGGGATGCCTGTATACCGGGCCTACCGTGATCACCTTCACGTCGAACGGCAAGATGAACATCCGCTCGCCGTGGACGAAGGCAACGAACTTTACGGGTTCGGGAACGGGAAGCACCCCGGCCATGTGCGGAACGCCCGGAACGTCGACCGGGGCCCTCGGCTCCTCTGCGGGCGCAACGATTGACGTCATCCCGTCGAATGTGATCTACGTGCAAAACGTGCCGACGTTGAGCAGCGATCCCAACTACCGGTCGGGAACCCCATCGGGCTTCAACTGCGTGAACTCGAATGCGGGCTGGACCTTCTCGTCGGTTCAGTTCCCGGCCTCAGGCGAATTGACCCCCAACGGCTCCAGCTCTGCAAATCCCGCATACGGGTGCCGCAACGGAGACCTCTTCGTATCTGGAACCCTTAAGGGTGCTCTCACTCTTGCCGCCGAGAACTACATCTACGTGACCGGCGACCTCGTCTACTCCGATCCGGCAACAGACATCCTCGGGCTCGTGGGAAACGGCGCCGTGTGGGTGTGGAATCCGATGAAGACCCAGAGCGGCAACACCCGCCCTATGCTCACCGACTCGTCGCGCACGATCAACGCGGCCATTCTGTCGGTCGGGCACACCTTCCAGGTGCAGAACTTCAACCAGGGCGGCCAGTCCAGGGGCGTTCTCAACGTGATCGGTTCCATCGCGCAGACCTTCCGTGGCCCTGTAGGGCTCACGAGCGGAGTCGGGTACTCCAAGAACTACCAGTACGACAGCCGGTTCGCGTTCATGGCACCGCCCAAGTTCTTGTCACCGGTTTCCAGCGCCTACGGCGTGACCCAGTACGCGGGGGTCGACCCGGCGTTCCTCATCAGCGGAGCCACACCGTGATGATCACTGCTCTGGCTTTCGGGGCCACGCTGGTTGCACTGCTCGGCCTGGCGGTTGGGTCGTTCCTCAACGTCGTCGCGTACCGGGTTCCGCTTGGCCTCTCTGTGGTGGCGCCGGCCTCGTCGTGCCCGTCTTGTGGATCCGGTATCGACGCCCGCGACAACATCCCGATCCTGTCGTGGCTGCTGCTGCGGGGTAAGTGCCGCAACTGCGCCGAACCGATCTCGGTGCGCTATCTCGTGCTGGAAGCGATCACCGGAGTGTTCTTCGTCATCGCCGCAGTGAGATTCCTGCCTACCGCGCTGGGATCCGAGGGCGTTGCGGGCGCGATCTCGGCGGCGTTGTTGCTCATCGCTTTCCTCTATTTTGCGGCGATTTCGGTCGCGTTGAGCGCCATCGACCTCGACGTGCATCGACTGCCCAACGCGATCGTGCTTCCGGCGTACGCGGTGGGCGCAGTTTTGCTGGGTGGCTCGGCAATTGCCGGTAACAACATTGCTGGACTGGGCGTGATGGCCCTGGGCGCTGGCGCGTCTGTGGTGTTCTACCTGATTCTTGCCCTCGCTCGACCCGGCGGCATGGGGTTTGGCGACGTGAAGCTCGCCGGGGTAATCGGACTGTTCCTGGGTGCCTTGGGCCCCGGGCCACTCGTGGTTGGAGTTTTTGCCGCCTTCGTGCTGGGCGGCCTGTACGGCTTGGTGCTCATCATCGCCGGTCGTGCCGGCAGAAAGTCCGGGGTTCCGTTTGGGCCATGGATGCTCGGGGGCGCCTGGGTCGGCGTTCTCTTTGGCGACGCGCTAGCGTCGCAGTACTTGACGGCGGTGGGGCTGTCATGATCGTGCGTAAAGGGGGAGAGTAATGGCCAAGAGCATTGTCGGCTTGGATATTGGCAACGGGGTGCTTCGGGGCGCCGAGGTGTCGCTGGGCGGGCGCGGTAAGCCACGGCTTCTGCGTGTGCACGAAGTGACCTTCCCTGCGGAAGCCGCTCGCGAGGGCGAGGTCGTCGAGCAAGACGTCATCGTGCGGGCGATCAAGCAGCTCTGGTCGGGTGGCAAGTTCCGCACCAAGGATGTCGTCATTGGCATCGGAAACCAGCGCGTACTCACCCGTGACCTAGCGGTACCCAAGGTGCCGCTCGATCGCATCCGTGAACTCCTGCCATTCCAGGTACAGGACCACCTGCCGATTCCCGTCGCCGAGGCGGTGCTCGACTTCTATCCCGTCTTCGAGGGCGTCAACGAGTCGGGGCCGGTCATCAACGGCTTGCTTGTCGCCGCAGCAAAGAGCGCGGTACTAGAGAACGTGTATGCGGTGCAGAAGGCTGGGCTCAACCTCGTGGATGTCGACCTGATCCCGTTCGCATTGACTCGAGCCCTGCTTCAGGGCGAGGCAACGCGCGGCACAGTAGCGCTCGTCAACGTAGGAGCTGTGACAACCTCGATCGTTGTTGCCAGCGGCGGGGTGCCCAAGTTCGTGCGCATCATCCCGTCGGGGGGTCAAGACATCTCGAACGCGCTCATGACCACCAACGGCATTACGGCCGCGGCAGCCGATCAGATCAAGGGAGCTCAGGGTCTGGTGCGCCAGTCCTACGATGCCGGATCGATGGGTGAATCCGAGACAGTATTCCGAGCGGCCGAGGAATTGCTCTCGACAATTCGTGCGAGCCTCGCCTTCTACGCGACCAACCGACCGCAAGACCCCATTCAGGGCTTGGTTCTGACCGGGGGCGGCTCTCGATTGCGCGGTTTCGCCGCAGCACTGGAGGAGGTGTCACGGGTTCGAGTGGAGCTAGGAGACCCGACAGCCCGATTCACCGTGGGACGAGGCGTGGACAGCATCGCCCTTTCGCACCGACTGGCCACCATGGGTGTCGCCGTCGGCCTGACTCTGAGGAGCGCGGCATGACCACACACGCAGCTCTCGCAGCCCCACCCGAGGCCCAGGAAAGGGGCCGCGGGCGCACCACGTCGCGCGCGGCGTCCCCGATGCGCGCCCTCGGCGGCGAGCCTCGAGTATCGCTACTGCCGAACGAGGTCAATGACCTGCATCGCATGCGGGCGACCCGCCGACGGTTGGTGCTCGGCACAATCGGCGTACTCATCCTGGTCTGCGCTGCAGTAGGCGGCAGCATGGTGCTGTCCACGCTCGCGCAGGCAAAACTCGATTCGGCTCGCACGGCGAGCCAAGACCTACTGCTTCGCGAGGCGGAGTTCAGCGAACTGCGTCAGGTTAAGCAGGGAACGGCCCTCGCCGAGGCAGCTCAGCAGGTCGGGGCATCCACGGAGATCGAGTGGAAGAGCTATCTGGAGGACCTCCAGCGCACACTCCCCGTTGGCGTCACGATCAACTCAGTGACCATCGAGTCCGCGTCGCCCTTCACTGACTTCGGCCAGTCGAGCGCGCCGCTTCAGGCGAGCCGGGTTGCGACGCTGTCGTTCACCGCGGTCAGTCCCACCATTCCCGAGATCCCCGTGTGGCTCAACGGGCTGAAGAAGCTCGTTGGCTTCGCTGATGCAGTTCCGGACTCGGTGCTGATTCAGAACGACGGAACCTACATCGTCAATATGACAATGCATATCAATGCAGACGCCTACTCGAACCGATTCCCGGAGGTCTCACCATGACGCAAGGTAATCGCATCTGGACCGCGGCGACGGTAGGCATCATGGTCGTACTCGTCGCTGCTGGGTGGTTGATTGGCATCCAACCCGCGCTCAGCGCCGCGGCATCGGCCGACAGCCAGCGGACTTCGGTTGAAACGCAAATTGCTTCGCAACAGGCCACGATTAGTGCCCTCGAGGCGGAACAGCGCAAGCTACCGAGCCTCAAGAAGGCGTACGCCTTGCTCCAGAAATCGGTTCCCGGTGAGGCCGATGCCTCGGGCTTCATCAAGAATCTGGATGCACTTGCGGTCGCCGCCGGTGTGCAGATTCTGGGATTCACCGTGTCGGAACCCGTGGCATACACGGTGCCCGTATCCGCCGGCGCGGCCGCTGCGCCTGCTGACGGGACCACGACGGATCCCTCCGCGGCCCCGGTGGCTCCCGTCGGCCCGGTTCCGGCACCCGTCATTACCAATCCGCTGATCACATCGGACAACTTTGTCATCATCGAGATGGGCATTGACGTCGGCGGAACCTACGAAGCCGTGCTCTCGTTTGTAAAGGGCTTACAGACCGGGGAGCGCCTGTTTCTGGTGAACGGATTCGCCAGCACTGCCCAGGGCGATGGCGCGGTGCGAGCACACATCTCGGGGGTCATCTACGTCGTGGATGTCGCACCCTAGGATCGCGCCACGCATGGGGCCACCTTCGGCGGTAGACTCGGCATCCTGTATCGCCGACTGAAGGTAGGGGCTCGTGTCCAATCCAGCAGAATCAGGTGGCGGGGTTAACCCGCGCAAAGACGAAGTCATCGAAGAC
>JBBQZJ010000114.1:0-7178 GCA_038207805.1 Actinomycetales bacterium
GTGCACGATTGCGCCCGTCTCCAGGTTCAGTAGGGCCTCCTTGAAGGAGGACGACTTGGTAGGTTTCGTGATCGCAAACGTTATCGGCCCGTCATCGGTTGGCGCCGAGGAGATGCTGAAATAGCGTCGGCTACCGCGGAAGTCCGCCTTGCGGTGGGGAATCGTTAGCTCCATGTACTGGCCGGGAAGAAAACTCACGCGACTCGACGGCTGAAACGCCAGTTCCCAGGTCGTGGGTGCGAGCTGGGTCTTGCCGAGGTAGGCCATGCGGATGCTTCGGCGCTGGCCGAACGCAAATCCCACGAGGTTACCCACGAGCAGAGCAAGCTGCGGGGTGCGAGAAATCGGACCGAAGGAGAACGGCACGCTGAACAGGAGAGCGACCACCACCGCCTCGAGAAGCTGCTGCCACCGCCGCGGCGGAAGCGTCAACGGCTCGGTGAACATGAAGCCGGCGAAAAACACGACCGGTGAAGACAGGTAGACGAACTGCAGAGCCGTGACCGGGCTCTCGCCGATGGCAAGGAAGTACAACACTGACCCCAAGCCGGTGAGGGCGACGAAGAATAGCCCGACAATCAGGCGCTGAGTTCGATACAACACGAGGAGCGCGCCGATGGCGACCGGGATCAGGTAGGTCGAGCTACCGAGCCACCACACCGCGAACCCGAAACCGGTGAAACCGGTGAATGCGACTAGGGCGACGACGAAAACGCCCAAAGCTGCGGGATTGAACACGTGTCGACCGCGAACGGCGAGGAGGTATTTCGACGCATTAGCGACGATTCCGGCGAGTGCGATGCCAATCAGTCCCAGGGGCTCGAGCGTTGGCGCCATGATGAAGAAGATCAGGAGGGCCGTCACGAGGGCCGAGTCGAGGTGGGGCTCAACGCGCAGAAGTTTCGCGATGAGCACACTCGAGGGCAGGGTTGTGACGATCGCGACGGCGGCAGACGCGAGGAGGGCCAGCGGAGAGTATGCGCCGATTCCGAACGCCGAGAGCGCGAGGGCGATCACGCCGATTGTCGACAGTGCGATGATCACGAGTTTGTACATCGTGACGGCGCCAGTGACTTTGTCTAGCCATTGCTTCATGTGAAAATCTCTCCGTCGAGGTGTGGCGAAAACTCTACTCGCCCGGTCGAAAACATTCGGACGTACGTGAATTCGTAGCGCCCGGCCAATCGGGCGGGTTCGGTGAAGAATAAGGCCGTGGAGAGGCCATCCGCCAGCATGGCCGTTTCGGCGATTGCCCACGTCGCGATGACGTTGGCTGTCGGCCGCCCGGTTGTCGCATCGATCACATGGTGCAGCGAATCCCCCCACCCGCGGCGGTTTGTCGCCGATGAGCAGATCGCCCCGCCACGAACATTCGCGATGCCGATTGCCTTGCTGGTGTCGAGGGGATGCTCCAACGCGACGCGAATGGGGTCGGAACCAATCGATCGGATGTCGCCGCTGCCGTCGACGATCGCCTCGGTGTGTCCCGCTGCGATGAGGAGCTCGCTCACAAGGTCCACGAGCAGCCCCTTTCCCGCGGCACCCACATCGAGCACCACGGGTTGGAGGGTGGTCAGCTGTGACCCGTCCCATGCGACCGCGTCGTCCCACGACGGGGCCGGAATGGGTGGTCCACTGGGCCTGAGCGAGTAGGCGCGATCGTAGCCGAGCCGCTCGAGGGCGGCGCCGACGAGCGGGCTGACCGCGGCATCCGTCGCTTCATAAAGGCCGCGGTAGAGCCCAAACAGCGCGCCGGCCTCGGCAGGAAATTTGTAGCTCCCGGGGGTCGTCGAGATGCGCGCGACCAGCGAATCGTCTCGGAACCGTGACCACGTTCGATCAAACTCATCGATGCGCTGCGCGATCGATCCGCGAAGTTTCGGCGTTATCGGTTCGGCGGTGTCGATCTGCCACCCCGTGCCGATCGCGTCGAAGGTGATGCTATGTGGTCGCGTCAGCTTTGATCTCCTCCACGGCTTTGTTGAAGCCGCCGCTGGTAAGGGATGACCCACCGACCTTGTCGACCTGAATCGAATTGATGTCCTTGCCGACGATGACTCCGGCGATACCGGCGATGAACTCACCCTGGTGCTGCATCGCGGTCGGGTCGGTGGCATTGCCCACAACCACCACGTCGGTGATGACGTCGCCCTTCAGGGTCACCGTCACGTCCACACTTTCCGTGCCAGACGGTGCTTGATACGAGCCGGATGCGGTGTAGGTGCCGTCGGTGTAGGGACCGGTCGAGCCAGAATCCCCTCCCGCTGAGCAGCCGGCGAGGGCTCCCACGAGACCGAGGCCGGCAATCGCGGCGAGAGTAGTTGAGGTGAGGGTGGTCATAGAGGGATCTCCCTGTTTCGTAGTGAACGGAGCCGAATGAATGCGCTGCATAAAGCATGCCGTAGATGAGCCAGATTCTCGTGGCTTTGTTGGCCAGAAAGTGCTCTCTCACAGCGTTCGGAGCGGCACCACGAAGAGCGGGGGGGGGGTAGGGGGGATCAGCACACCCGGAGGGTGGCGACACCCTCCGATAGCGACGAAGTACCGCCGATCAGGGTCGCGGAGGCGACGCCCAGATCGCTCAGCGCCGCCCGGGTAGCGGCGGGAACGCAGGTCGGTGGAACGACGATGAGCGGTGCGGCGAGCTGACCGGCCCACACGGACGCCGCGAGGGCGTCGGGGAACGCGACTCCGGTGGCCAGGAGTACCGAATCCGCGCGAGCCCTTCCCCACTGGGCGATGGCGAGCGACGTAGCGTATCGATCGGCACCGCTCAACCGCTCGGTCGAGGGTGCGAGCGTGGCAACATCATCCTGCAGCGCCAACCCGATCGCCGAGAGCCCCCCCACAATAAGCACCGTTTCGGGGCTCAGCGAGCGGATCAGCCTCTCGATAGCGGGGTCAAGTGACCCGGCCAATCCGTCGACCAGAACAACTGCACTACGCGTTTGTGCCGCCGCTGCGCTGGCTCCCAGTGCATCGGGGAAGTCCCGGCCGGTCGCGAGATACACCTCGGTCGAGTTGGCAAAGGCGTAACCGACGATCAGTCGCGAGGTTTCATAGCGATCGGCACCGCCCAGACGAACGACAGAGGGTTGGATGCTCGCGAGCTCGGCAGCCACCGCGGCCGAGACGGCCGACTCCCCACCCACGATGACGATCGTCGCGGGCGATAAACGCTCAACCTCGTGACGGACTATGGCGGGAAGCGAGTCGGGGGAGGTGAGCAGCAACGGGCCGCCCTGTGCGCTGGCCGCTGGGCCGGCCGACAGCGAGTCAGCGAAGGTGACGCCCGAGGCGATATAGACGATCGGGGCCGAGTCGGGGAATGCGCGCTGCGAGATCGCGACCGCCGTTGCGTAGCGGTCGGTGCCGGCAACACGGGACACCGAGATGGCGGGAGCGGGTGGGGGAAGGGCGGCGAGGTGGTCGTAGTAGGCGGTACCGGACGGGGCCTTCGGAGCGAGTGCATCGTCGATGAGCGCGTAGCGGCTGTTGGTCAGAGACTCCGAAGCATCGACCTGCCACCACGCCCACGGGAGGTACCCGACACCGTTCACATCAGCCCAGTCCATGAAGGTGGTCAGAAATCCGCTACCCCCATCCGTCTGGCCGAACTCGCCGGCAACCACTGGTACCACGGCCGCGACCGGGGCGATCTCGGAGTTCCAGCAGGCGATCGTGTGGCAGCGCTGGCCCGGATAGTTGTGCCACGAGGCGACGAGCTGGTTATCCGCTGGCCTGCTCGCGAGCCACTGCCTCAGGTCGTTTGCGTAGTCGAGGCCACCGAGCAGTAGTGGCTGTGCGGCACCAGCGTTCCGCATGGCGCTCACCAGCGACTGCATGCCGACCGCGGTGAACTTCGCTCCACTGAGAACCGCCGTGTAGTCGTCTTCGACCGGCGCCTGACAGCCGCCAGACGACCAGCAGTCCCAGGTCAGATCGAACGTCCAGGAACTCGACGCGTCGTTCCACCGCGAGTATGGCTCGTTGAACAGGTCGAACAGTACCGACGGGGATGACGCGAACTCGGCCGCCACTGACGACCAGAACGTGACCGATTGTGAGTCGGGCATGGCGCGCTGGCCGTGGGCCGGGTACCCGGCCGGGGCCGAACTGTGCAGGTCGAGGATCACTACCAGCCCGGCAGCGTTGAGCGTCGAGACCCAAGAATGCACGGCCGCGCGGTACCCCGAAGCTGTTCGACCCGATCCGGCCGGGGATCCCTGAAGTCCCAGCCAACAGTCCTGGTTGAGGGGAAGTCGCACGGTGTTGATCCGCCACGACGCCATGATCGCCGCTTGGGCACTGCTGGTGCTGCTGGAGTATCCCCAGCCCTGCCAGCAGGCGTACTCGAAGCTAGGCCAGTTGACCCCGTGCGGCACAAAGACGGTATTTGTGCTCGAGTCGATGAGCCGGTTGCCGTGCACGACCGGGGTGGCCGCATTGGTGGCGCTGGTGCTGGTGCTGGTGCTGGTGGTGGCGTGGGCGGGTGCGCCAGGCACGGCACCGGCACCCAGCGAGATGACGGCAAGCAGAAGCAGCGCGCCGACCCGACCCCAGTTTCCCATCTGAGCCCCCGGGGTGAAGTCTATTCAGAGTACGACTGATCCGTTGCCCCAGACTCGCTGCACGTGCCACTCGTGGTCGAGCAGCACGGCGTCGGCGGCGAATCCCGGGGCAAGCAGTCCGTAACGGTGCTCGAGCCCGAGTGCACGCGCCGGGGTGACCGTGAGTGCCGCGATTGCGTCGGTCGGCACGATCTTGACGTCACGCATCGCCTGTCGCAGGGCCGAGTCCTGGGTGAGCGTCGAGCCCGCAATCGTTGTTGTCCCGCGCAACATCGCGAGTCCGTCACGCACGGCAACCGTCATTGTGCCGAGGCTGTAGTCGCCATCGGTGTATCCGGCTGCGGCCATCGCGTCGGTCACGAAGGCGATTCGCCCGGGCGCCGCACCAAACGCGAGCTGAACTACCCGCGGGTGCACGTGCTTGCCATCCATGATCAACTCCAGGGTGACGCGGTCGTCTTCGAAGGCAGCGATGATCGGGCCGGGTGTTCGGTGGTGGATTCCGGGCATCGCGTTGAACGCATGGGTGAGAATCCGAGCGCCACGGTCAAATGCCTCGCGGGCGCCGTCGTAGCTCACCTCGGTGTGCCCGATGCCCACAGCGACACCGGCCTCGACGAGCACGTCCACCGCTTCGAGGGCGTTGGGTAGCTCCGGCGCAATCGTCATCTGACGCAGGGTGCCGCGGGCGGCACCGATCAGACCGTCCACTTCAGACGCGCTCGGCGCCCTCAGAAACTGCGGGTTATGGGCACCGCGTCGCTTCTCGGCGAGGTACGGCCCCTCGAGGTGCGACCCCAGGATCAGTGGATCGTCCGCTGCGAGGTCGGCGATTGTCGCGAGCGACGCGTGCAAGGCCTCCAGCGGATTCGCGACCAGGCTGATCACGGATCGAGTGGTACCGCGGGAGCGATGCACCGCGAGTGCGGCCACGATGGCCTCGGGCCCGTCGTCAAACGAGTGTCCACCGCCGCCGTGACCGTGGATGTCGATGAAGCCGGGAACGAGCCAGGCGCCAGCAGCGTCGACAGTTGTATCGGCATCCGGGTGTGGTCCGTGCCCGGTGGAGGCGATGGAGTCGCCGTCTACGAGCATCCAGAAGCTGTCGACCTCGCCGTGCGCGTCGAGTTTGCGGGCCGAATGGATGACGGTAGTCACGGGAAGATGATCGTCCTCGCGCCGTCGAGCAACACGCGATTCTCGGAGAACCACTTCACGGCCTGAGTCAGGGTGGTGGATTCTTCGTCCTGACCGATGGCAACCAGCTCTTGGGCGGAGCGGGAGTGGTCAACCCGCACAACGTTCTGCTCGATGATCGGACCTTCGTCGAGATCACTGGTCACGAAGTGCGCCGTCGCGCCGATGAGTTTGACCCCGCGCGCATGCGCCTGCTTGTAGGGGTTGGCCCCCTTGAAGCCGGGCAGGAACGAGTGATGGATGTTGATGATGCGCCCCTCCAGCGCCGAACACAGCTCCGGTGACAACACCTGCATGTACCGCGCGAGCACAACCAACTCGATGTCATATTGCTCGACGACCTCGAGCACTCGATCCTCAAACGCGAGCTTCTGCCCCGCAGAGGTGACCGGGTGCGACTCGAACGGCACGTCGTAGAACTCGGCGATCCCGGCGAGGTCGGGGTGGTTGCTCAGAACGAGCGGTAGGTCGATCGACAGCTGGCCGGCGCGCTCGCGATAAAGCAAGTCGCTGAGACAGTGCGCCGCTTTCGAGACAAGCACGAGGGTGCGCAGGGGCCGGCCCACCACATCCAGCTCCCAGGTCATGTCGTAGCGTTCGATGACCGGCGCGAGGGCCGCCTCGAAGTCGGCGCGCGAGACGGCCGACTCGACCTGGAGCCGCATGAAGAATCGACCGGTGTCGGAGCTGGAAAACTGGTGCGCCTCGGTTATGTTGCCGGCGGCCTGCACGATTGCCCCGCTGACCGCGTGCACGATCCCCGGCAGATCGTCGCAGGACAGAGCAAGGATCCAGTGGGTCGCCGGAGAGGTCGCGGTCACCCGGCAAGCCTAGGGCTTGCACTGCGGCGCGTCACACTTGCCACGGGACCGCCCCGTGGTGCCAGAATGGGCTGCATGAGGCTAACCGCGGGCTCGCAACCCACGTCTGGACAGCACCAGCGCTGACCACAAGCGCTGGTGCGGAGAAACTAGGTCCCAGCTGTCGTGCTCGATGCCCCAATTCATCGGGACTGAAGCTACGGCGCCCCACCCTTACTCCAGGAAGTGACGCTCGTGTCTCAAAAACTCATCCTCGATGTCGATACCGGCATCGATGATTCACTTGCCCTGCTGTATCTGCTCGCAAGCGACGAGGCTCAGATCCTCGCCATCACCTGCACAGCGGGCAACGTGCCGGCGCGGGCGGTCGCCCTCAACAACCTCAACTGGCTGGGCCTGTGCGACGCGCCCCAGATCGAGGTTGCGCTCGGATCCGAGGTGCCGATTCTCGCGCCGCTCATGACCACCGAAGAAACTCACGGGCCGCAGGGCATCGGCTACGCCGAACTGCCGTCCGCGGGTCGAGAGATCTCGCGGCGGCATGCGACAGAAGTCTGGATCGACGTGGTTCGGTCCAATCCCGGCGAAG
>JBBQZJ010000115.1:0-7147 GCA_038207805.1 Actinomycetales bacterium
GGCCACGGCGCTCAGGGTGGTCGATTGGTGCCGGATGCGCTGAACGGCCAGCCAGCCCACGACCCCGCCGACAGCGCCGGCCAGCCCGTTGGTGAAAATTGTCGGTGTCAACTCGTCAATTGCGAGCTCGGATCCGACCAACCAACCTAGCCATCCCAGCGACAGCGCCACCACCCCCGCAGTCGCAACCCCTACCGGAAGCGGTGTTCGGTGTGCACGGCCATCTCGTCGCCTCGTCGAGACCAAAACGCCTAGTGCAGCCGCTCCGGTCGCCACGTTTATTGCCAAAGATCCGCCCTGATCGATCGGTCGAACTCCGAGCGGTCCTTGGCCGGTAAAGGACAGCAGGGCTACAGGAACGAATACCATGGCGCTCCAGGCCAGCGCGAATAGCAAAGTGGGCGCCGTCTTCATGCCGGCCATGCGGACCACAATCGTCGCCATGAACGCGGCAAAACCGGCCAACGCCGTTGCGGGGGCCATGACCTCGACAGGCAGGTCAGGACGAACCAACTCGGCCATACCGAGCCAGGAAGCAGCGCCGACCGCCACAACCCCGAGCGAGATGCCAGCAGAGGGCGCCGGCGGGAGCATTCCGCGATAGACGACGGCCGCGGCCCCAATCATGATCACCACTGCGCCCACCGAAGCTATGACTATGGTCGTGTCCACGGATTCCCCCTCCCGAGAACAGAGTAAGGGGTGCCACCCCTGCGGGCGACACCCCTTGCTTCGGCCTGTCGAATAACTACTTGGCGTCGGCCAGAACGTAGCCCTCCTCGCCGTGAATGACCAAGTCGATTCCGGCAATCTCGTCTTCGCTCTTGATGCGGAAACCGATCGTCTTTTCAATGACGAACCCGATGACGAAGGCAAGCCCGAACGAGTAGATCAGCACCGAGAAGGCCGCGATGGCCTGCACAAGGAGCTGTGTCGGGTCACCCCCCGACTGCAGGAGGCCGGTGTTGTTTGCGAAGAACCCGATGAACAGCGTTCCGACGAGCCCACCGACTAGGTGGATGCCGACAACGTCAAGTGAGTCGTCAAACCCGAGCTTGAACTTCAGGTCGATAGCGAGGGCGCACACGACGCCCACGACGAGACCGAGCAGGATTGCGAAGCCGGGGGTGAGCGCCGCGCACGCAGGCGTGATAGCGACTAGGCCGGCAACGGCGCCCGACGCGGCACCGATCGAGGTCGGCTTGCCATCCCTGATCTTCTCGACCACAAGCCAGGCAAGCAGTGCGGCGGCCGGGGCGATGATCGTGTTGACGAACGCGAGGGCAGCGGTACCATCGGCCGCGAGTTCGGAGCCCGCGTTGAAGCCGAACCAGCCAAACCACAGCAGACCTGCGCCCAGCAGCACGAACGGCGGGTTGTGAGGCACGTGCGCGCCCTTGGCGAAACCGACACGCTTTCCCAGCACGAGGGCGAGAGCGAGTGCAGCAGCCCCCGCGTTGATGTGCACCGCCGTACCACCGGCGAAGTCGATCACGCCAACGCCGAAGACATCTTGCAGGCCATGAGTGAGCCAGCCTCCGTATGCGAAGCTACCGTCCTCAGCCAGACCGAAGTTGAACACCCAGCTGGCAACCGGGAAGTACACGACGGTGGCCCAGATGCCGGCGAAGATCATCCACGAACCGAACTTCGCGCGGTCTGCGATAGCGCCGGAGACGAGTGCAACAGTGATGATTGCGAAGGTGGCCTGGAAGGCTACGAAAGCCAGGGGCGGGTAGAGGGCACCCTCGGGGGTTTCGAGCAGGTTGCCGAGGAAGAAGGCGCCGGTGTCGATGTGCCACAGCGGCAACGTCCCCTCCGCACCCGGGAACGCAATCGCGTAACCATAAATCGCCCAGAGCACCGCAATGAGGCCGATCGCGCCAAAACTCATCATCATCATGCTGATGACGCTCTTGGCCTTGACGAGTCCGCCATAGAAGAATGCCAACCCCGGCGTCATCAGCAAGACGAGTGCCGATGCGATCAGAAGGAAGGCGGTGTTGCCCTGATCCATGTTTTTGTACCTCTCTGTGGTTCGGTCAAGGATGCACCGTCCGGTTTCGCCGGGGAGAAGTGTCCTCAGTACCCAGTCAGTGTGGCGACCCGACGTTTCGGTAGGAGGCGCTAGCGTGTTTCGAGCCTGTTACGCGCAAGCCCCCTATGTAAACATCGCGTTTCGCAGCCCTACCGAACTGACATGAAGTCGAATTACCTAGACTTGGTTGATGTCGCTTCTTCGCTCAGAACGCTTTTCCGCCGTCCTACTGGTCGTGGCGGCAACCGTGGGTCTCGTGCTGGCCAACTCCCCCGGTGCCTCGATCGCCCGCGCCATTGAGGAATTCACGTTCGGGCCATCCCAACTGGGGCTGGAGCTCTCGGTAGGGCACTGGGTGAAAGACGGTCTTCTCGCGATCTTCTTCTTCATCGCGGCGATCGAACTGCGGCACGAGTTGCGGCACGGTGAACTCGACTCGCCAACCAAGGCGCTGATTCCGACCGTCGCGGCAGTGGGCGGCGTAGTAATACCTGCGATCGCTTTTCTTCTGCTCGTATCGGATCCTGACTTGTCTCAAGGCTGGCCCATCCCAACGGCCACGGATATCGCGTTCGCACTGGGTGTACTTGCGATAGTGGGCAAGGGACTTCCTCCGACATTCCGCGCACTACTTTTGGCCATTGCGGTGATTGACGATCTGATCGCCATCCTGATCATTGCCTTCTTCTTCACAGCCGACCTCGTTCCCCTGCCGCTGCTGATTGCCATTCCCGTGATTCTGATTTTCGGTTGGCTTAGCCACCGGGTGACGCGCGAGCGGGCAGGGGTGCTGATCCCGATTCTTATTGTCTTGGGCGTCGTTGCGTGGGCACTCGTGTACCTGTCAGGAATTCACCCGACGATTGCTGGCGTAGCGCTCGGGCTGGTCATGGCAACTGGTCCCGCCAGTCTCACCCGTCGTGGGCTCGAGCCGTGGACCAACGTGGCGATCCTCCCCCTGTTCGCTCTCACGGCGGCGCTGGTGCCGATCCCTTCGGTGAGCGTCGGCGAGCTGAGCCCGGCGTTCTGGGGGGTGCTCATTGCGCTCCCACTGGGGAAGATCGTTGGCATTACGGCTGGCGCCCTCCTCGCCAACCAACTAGCCGGCAAGAGCAATGACGCGCCGCACCTACCGGTCGCCGATGTGATCGCCATTGCAAGCCTGGGTGGGATCGGATTTACCGTGAGCCTGCTGATGAACGAGCTAGCCTTCGCCGGCATGGATACCGTTGCTGACCAAGTCACGTTGGCTGTACTGATTGCCTCGATGGTTGCGGCGATCGCTGGAGGAACTCTCGCGATGCTTCGCAGCCGCGCCTATCTCGCGACTGCTCGGGGCATCGAAGCGACACGGGCCTAGCGGCGCTCGGTGAGCGCGATCATCCTCGAGACCGCGCGCAGGTATTTCTTGCGATAGCCCCCGTCGAGCATGTCGGCAGGGAAAACCTCATCGAGCGGGGTGCCACTGGCGATTATCGCTACCTGCGCGTCGTACAGCCTGTCCACAAACGCGACGAGACGCAGCGCGTCCGTTTGGTTGTGCAGCTCCCGCACGTCGGTGAGTCCGATCGCCGACAACCCCTCTACGACCTTGACATAACGCGATGGATGCACCGACCCCAGGTGGCGCAGAACGGCATCGAATGGGTCAATCGTCGTCTGACCCTTGATACTCGAAATTGCCTCGGCGACGTCGTCAACCCCATGAGCGTGGGCGTCGCTGTCCCGCCGCCGATAGTCGAGTCCGTCGATTCGAATCGTCGTGAATCGAGCAGCCAACGAATCAATCTCACGCAGGAAGTCCTGCGCCGCGAAGCGTCCCTCCCCTAACGCATTGGGTGGCGTGTTCGAGGTGGCAGCAATTCGCGACCCAGAACCAACGAGGTCAGACAGCAGCCGTGACATCAATCGGGTATCTCCGGGGTCATCGAGTTCGAACTCATCGATGCACACCAGCGATGCTCCCTTGAGCAGCTTTGCGGTCGGTGCATAGCCGAGTGCGCCCACCAGCGCGGTGTACTCGATGAAGGTTCCAAAATACTTTCGGCCGGGCGCGATGTGCCACAGCGCAGCCAGAAGATGAGTCTTTCCGACACCAAATCCACCGTCAAAGTAGATGCCGGGCCGCACCGGTTCGGCCTTCCTGCGCGAGAAAAGCCCGCCGCCACTCTGGAAGCTGGCGGCGAAGTTGCGAATCGCGGCGATCGCCGCCCCCTGCGACGGGAAGTCCCGGTCCGGACGGTACGAGTCCAGAGTTGCGGTGACGAATTGACGGGGCGGAACGAGGTGCTCGATCATCTCGAGCCCAGACAGCGCAGAGGGCCTGTCACGGAGATGACCGGGTGACGTGGCCGGGTTCGCACTCATGGATCTGCCTCAAAAATTGTGTCGAACTCTTACGCGAGCCCCCGGCCTCGGCTCAGGGCGCGTAGATTCGTTGTGAAGGTGTGTTGCAAGCCTAATCGCGGCCGTCTCACCCGATCCGCACACCGCTACATCCGACGCACGGAGGAACCATGCCCATCG
The DNA here is from genome assembly GCA_038207805.1 of Actinomycetales bacterium. Classification (GTDB taxonomy): domain Bacteria; phylum Actinomycetota; class Actinomycetes; order Actinomycetales; family Microbacteriaceae; genus Rhodoglobus. Next base: position 4,565 of record JBBQZJ010000115.1, read on the forward strand.
AGTTCGACGACGCTGCCCATTTCGCCCAATTCGCGCATCCCGAGCGCCTTGTTTCAGGCGACTGGCTCGAAGCGCACTTAGGCACCCCAGGCCTCGTGGTTGTCGAATCCGATGAGGATGTTCTGCTGTACGAGACCGGCCACATTCGCGGGGCCGTCAAGGTGGACTGGCATACCGACCTCAACGACCCGATCGAGCGCGACAACATCAATGGGCAAGAGTTCGCGGCCCTGCTGGGGTCGAAGGGTATCGCCCGGGACAGCACGGTGGTCATCTATGGCGACAAAAACAATTGGTGGGCAGCCTATGCGTTGTGGGTGTTCACACTGTTCGGCCACGAAGACGTTCGCCTTCTCGACGGCGGACGAGCGAAGTGGGAGGCGGACGGGCGCGAATACACGACAGAACTGACCGAATCGCTCGCCGTCGATTACCCGGTAGTTCAGCGTCAGGATGCCGCAATCCGCGCTTTCAAGGATGACGTACTTGCGCACTTCGGAAACCCTCTCATCGACGTTCGCTCGACCGAGGAATACACCGGTGAGCGCACGACGATGCCGGCCTACCCCGAGGAGGGCGCATTGCGCGGGGGCCACATTCCCAGCGCGCAGAGCGTGCCGTGGGCGAAGTCCGTTGCCCCGGACGGCACGTTCAGGCCCGTACCCGAACTCGATGAGCTCTACCGAGACTCCGCTGGTCTCACGCAGGGCGACAAGATCATCGCATACTGCCGAATCGGCGAACGGTCGAGTCACACCTGGTTCGTGCTCACCCACCTGCTCGGATTTGAGGGTGTGCGAAACTACGACGGCTCCTGGACCGAGTGGGGATCTGCCGTTCGGGTTCCCATCGTCAAGGGTGCCGAACCGGGTGCGATCCCGGGACAGTAGGGTCGAAGTGTGACTGACGACGTACTGCCGGAGCAATTGGCCCAGATCCGAGACGAGTTTCTCGAGCTTGAGGTGCGGGACCGGCTGACGATGCTGCTTGAGTTTGCCAACGGCCTGCCCGAACTACCCGAACAATTCGCGGACCATCCCGACCTGTTGGAACGCGTCGAGGAGTGCCAATCTCCGGTGTTCATTTTCGTGGAAGTCGACGGCGCGACGACCGTGCACCTGCACGCTACTGCCCCCAAGGAAGCACCAACCACCCGCGGCTTCGCCTCGATTCTTGTGCAGGGGTTATCCGGTCTGACGGCGGCTCAGGTGCTCGCAGTCCCCGATGACTATCCGAACTCGATCGGCCTCACTGAGGCCGTCAGTCCGCTGCGCATTCGCGGCATGACCGCGATGCTCGGTCGTACCAAGCGCCAGGTTCGAGCAAAGCTCGCCGCGTGAGGGTAACCCGCGTTTTCCCGGGGCCGCCAGAGACGGTCGAAGCGGATGTCGCATCCGGTCGCGACCGTTTGCTCGAACTGTATGAAGCGACCCCGGGATCGCTTCGCCTGAACATGGTCGCGGACATATCCGGAAGCGCGGCGGGTCCCGACGGCACCTCCGAGACTTTGACGAGCCGCACCGACCGAACTATCCTCGGTGTCATTCGCGAACTTAGCGATGTCGTTGTGGTGGGTGCGGCGTCGGTCCGCGCCGAAGGGTACCTGCTTCCTCGCCGGTCACGCCTTGCCGTCATCACCGCGAGCGGCGACCTGAGCGGTCATCGCCTGTCTGCCGAGGGCTCGCACTCGGTAATCGTGCTTTGTCCGGCCGCAGCCTCGGCCCGTGTGCGGGAGACCCTTCCGAAGGCCGACATTACTGTCGTCGCCGGTTCACACACCACACTTCGCATGGTGGATGCGATCGCAGCTCTCCGATCGACCGGACTCTCGTCGATCGTCTGTGAGGGCGGGCCATCGCTCGCCGGCCAATTGCTGGGCGCCGATCTCGTCGATGAGGTGTGCCTGACGACGAGTCCGCAGCTCAGCGGACATCCGCTGGCCCTGTTCTATGGGGTGACTGTGCACCGCGAACTTCTGCTGAGCCAATTGCTCATCGACGACTCGGGGTTCCTCTTCGCTCGCTGGTCTACCCGAGTGACGCAAGCCAGCGACTGATCGCCCTGTTCCAGCGCTCGGTGTCATAGTTCCATAGGCGCACGTGGCCGGCCACCGTGAAGTGCTCGAAAGTGACGATGTCGGGTCGCGCTGCGGCGAGGGCGATCGACGCGGTCACGGGTACGTAGTGGTCGTCGTCGCTATGCATCAACAGAATCGGGGTGGTGAGCTCGTGCGCCCGGCGAACAAAATCCAGTCGGTGCAGGTCAATCGGTTCGGTCTGACCGGTGAGGATGCCCGCCCATCGGCTGGTCAGAATGCGCAGTGCGATCGACCTCAGCGGTCGGGGCAATCGGTTGATGGCGCCGTGGTGTTGCAGTGCCGTAACCCAGTCGACCACGGGTGAATCGAGCACGACCCCGACCACGACATCGCGGGATCGAGCACGAGAGACGGTCTGGAGAACCGTTGCCCCGCCCATGGACCACCCCATGAGGACAATGTCGCGCGCCCCCTGACTTATCGCGTACTCCATTGCGGCTTCGACGTCGCGCCACTCCTTATCGCCGAGCGCATACCGGTGGTCC
>JBBQZJ010000116.1:0-7098 GCA_038207805.1 Actinomycetales bacterium
GATGCCCAGGCTCGCCCGCGTCGTGGATGCGGCGCCCCCACCGAAGCCGACGAGAACGCCCGCTGCCCCCGTGCGCATGAGGTGCAGGGCGGCGGTGTATGTCGCAGCACCGCCCACAATCACGGGAACATCGAGCTCATAGATGAACTTCTTCAGGTTGAGCGCTTCGACCGATTTCGACACGTGCTCGGCGCTCACTGTTGTGCCGCGGATGACGAAAAGGTCGACGCCAGCATCGACGACGGTCTGGTAGAGCTCCTGCGTGCGCTGCGGGCTGAGTGCACCGGCGACGGGAACGCCGGCCGCCCGAATCTCGGCAAGGCGGGCGGTCACGAGCTCCGGCTTGACCGGCTCAGAATAGATCTCCTGCATTCGCCGTGTCGCGGTGACGGCCGGGAGCGACCGGATCTCTGCGAGAACGGGCTCGGGATCCTCATAGCGAGTCCACACCCCCTCGAGGTCGAGCACCCCGAGTCCGCCGAGCTTACCGATCGCGATGGCGGTGGTTGGGCTGACGACGGAGTCCATGGGGGCTGCGAGCACCGGGATGTCGAAGGTGTACGCATCGATCGTCCAGCTGATGGATACATCCTGCGGGTCTCTCGTGCGTCGCGAGGGAACGATCGCGATGTCGTCGAAGGCGTATACCCGGCGAGCACGCTTCGCGCGTCCGATCTCGATGTCACTCACCCGGCAAGCCTAGCGGCGGTGCTTGGCCGGTGCTCCGTGCCGGCTCGAAATTGCGCGCGGCGGGAGGTCGGGCCGGTTCGGCGGGAGATCGAGCCGGTTCGGCGGGAGATCGGGCCGGCGCGGCGGGAGGTACTGGCGGGCGGCGGGAGTTGCAAGCCCCGCCGCCGAGTGATGTCTCCCGCCGCGCGGGATCGGGTGGATGCCCGCCTCGAGCAGCATCGCTCTGAGAAGCCACGGCTGCCGCACGTCCGAGGTAACGATCCTTACCACCGTGCGTACCTGGCGGCGCAGACGATCCTCGCGCTGTTTCTCCCGCCAAACCACCTCACTCGGATCGCCCTGGGTGTACTCGTTTCGCGTGTATTTGACCTTGCCGTCAAACTCCCCCGCGGCGCTGAACTGCTCCCAGAAGAAGTCCGAGTACATCGAGCCTTTCTGGTCAACGAAGCGTCGCTGAAGCTGGGGTGCCGGAAAGCCCAGCGCGTGAATCACTGCGCGCGCCTCCGACTCCCCCATCGACCCCGAGTGTGGGCTGCCAAACTCGATCGCTCGCCAGACGGTCAGAGGGCACCGCCGCACCCGTGCGTCGCTCGCGATGCTGGCCAGCTCGATCGGTTGAGGGTTTCGAGTCGAGATTGCCCAGTCGATGAGCGCAACAGCCCGCGGAAAGTCCATCGTGCAGGCGACATCCACGATGGTGCGAACAAGATTTGTGCACGAGTATCCATCGACCTCGACGGTACTGGCGGTAGATGCCCCGCGAGCAGTGCGGCGCACCCCCGGCTCGGAACGACCACCGCCGCGCCACCGGTCGATCACCACAACATCGTCGGGAAAGGCATCGAGGGGTACGCCCCACACCGCGGCCGACGATTCCCGCGCTAGTGTCACTGGGTGGTGCGCCGCAACGACCACCGCTCGTACCCGCAACAGATGTCGCTCGCGCTCCGGGGCCGCATCCCACACGGGCATCCGTACGTAGGTACCGCGTCGGATTCGGAACAGCTGTCCGGCCGCGACCTCGCGCACGAGATCCCGGTGCGTAATGCCGACGCGAAGCGCATCCGCTGTGGTGATGAGGCCGTCGTGTTCGATCGCTGTGAGATCCATGTCAGCAGCGTCGGGCACGACCCTCAACGGCCGCGTCGTCAGCTCACGATGTGCGTCTTGGGGCCTGCGTCCTGCGGATGTGGAGGGAGAGTTCAACGCGCGGCGGGCGTCGCAACTCCCGCCAGAGGTAGGCAACTCCCGCCACTCGGGCTGCAACTCCCGCCACTCAGGCTGCAACTCCCGCCACCCAGGCTGCAACTCCCGCCAGAAGTAGGCAACTCCCGCCACCCGAGCAGGAAGCGCGCGACCCGCTAGCGGCGGTAGTTGGGCGCCTCGACCACCATCTGGATGTCGTGGGGGTGCGACTCCTTGAGCCCCGCCGCCGTGATCCGAACGAAGCGACCCTTCACGCGCAACTCGTCGATTGTGCGCGCTCCCGTGTAGAACATCGACTGGCGAAGCCCACCGAGCAGTTGGTACACCACGGATGCCACCGGCCCGCGATACGGCACCTGACCCTCGATTCCCTCGGCGATCAACTGCTCGTCGCTGGGCACGTCGGCCTGAAAGTAGCGGTCTCGCGAGTAGGACGTCTTCGAGCCGCGGGTCTGCAGCGCTCCGAGCGAACCCATACCGCGGTAGCTCTTGAACTGCTTGCCGTTGACGAAGATCAGGTCGCCGGGGCTCTCGTCGGTTCCGGCGAGCAACGACCCGAGCATGACGGTCTCGGCTCCCGCAACGAGCGCCTTGGCGATGTCACCCGAGTACTGCAATCCCCCATCGGCGATGACCGGGATGCCCGTCTCACGGGCCGCGAGGGATGCCTCGTACACGGCCGTGACCTGGGGCACTCCGACCCCGGCCACGACGCGGGTGGTGCAGATGGAACCGGGTCCCACGCCGACCTTGACGGCATCCGCCCCCGCATCGATGAGGGCCTGCGCGCCGGACCTCGTCGCGACATTGCCACCGATCACATCGATGTCAGCGAATGCGCTGTCGCGCTTCATCCGCGAAATGATCTCGAGCACTCCGGCCGAGTCGCCGTTTGCTGTATCAACCACGATCACATCGACGCCAGCGTCACGCAGGGCCCCCGCGCGATCCCACGCATCCCCGAAGAATCCGATCGCCGCACCCACCCGGAGCCGACCCTCCTCGTCTTTAGTGGCGAACGGATACTTCTCGCTCTTGTCGAAGTCCTTCACAGTTATGAGTCCGCCAAGGCGACCCTCGGAGTCGACGAGCGGCAATTTCTCGATCTTGTGCTGGGCGAAGATTGCGATCGCGGAGTCGGGGTCAATGCCAATCGGCGCAGTGATCAGGGGGAGTTTGGTCATGACGTCGCGCACAAGCGTGGTCGACTTCTCGAAGGGTGAGACAAACCGCATGTCACGATTCGTGATGATCCCGACCAATTTTCCGTCGCCTTCAACAACCGGCAGTCCCGATACCCGGAACTGACCGCACAGTGCATCGACCTCGGCGACAGTCGCGTCGGGCGTCGTCGTGACCGGGTTCGTGATCATTCCGGACTCGCTGCGCTTGACCTTGTCGACATAGGCCGCTTGGTCTTCGATTGACAGGTTGCGGTGCAAAACGCCGAGGCCGCCGGCTCGGGCCATGGCAATCGCCATGCGGGACTCGGTGACCGTGTCCATCGCAGAGGAAATGAGCGGCGACGCCACCCGGATGCGACGCGTGAGCCGCGAGCTGGTGTCGGCCTCGCTGGGGATGACATCGGTGTGGCCGGGCAGCAGCATGACGTCGTCGTAGGTCAAGCCAATGAAGCCGAAGGGGTCGGGCAGATCCATACTGAATCTTAACGGGTTAGACCCCAAGCTATTCCAACGCGCATAATGGCATGACCGCTTGTGTGCTCCGTCACCGCCCGTAGGTAACACGGGGGACACAAACGGTAAGTATCGTCAATGCCGACGGTGCGCCAGAACCCGCGGGATGGCAATATTCCGACTGGTCCGTCTTGGAGGTACCGTGGAAGTCACTGGTTTGGTCAGTACGCGCGTTCAGCGACTGCTTGTCATTGTGTTTGTCGGCCTTCTGGCTAGCCTCGCCTTTGTGGGTGGCGCCACCGCAGCGCACGCCGACGAGGTGGGCACCGAGTACGACTTCAGCCTGCAAGGCTTCGTGCGCAACGACGGCGAACCGATCCAAGACGTGCTCATCAGTGTCTCGGGCAATGGTTACACCGCGGAGGTGGTGACGGATGCCGATGGCAAGTGGTTGATCGGCGTTCCCGACAAGGGCACCTATTCGATCACGCTCGACGAGTCGACCCTTCCCACGGGCATCATCGTGACGGATGCCGCCAACCCCGACGTGTCGAACACCGTGGAACTCACTATCGACGCCACCAACAGCAAAACCTACAACTTCTTCCTCGGCGCCGGGGTTAGAGAGACGACGAGCTTCCTGGACCAGCTCATTCAACGGGCGGTCACTGGGCTGGGATTCGGGCTCATGCTTGCGCTCGCCGCTATCGGCCTCTCGTTGATCTTCGGAACAACCGGCCTCAGCAACTTCGCTCACGCCGAGATGGTCACGTTCGGTGCTCTGGCCGCCCTCACGCTTGCGGTCGATCTGGCGCTTCCTCTCGGGATTGCCCTAGTCGGTGCACTCGTGCTCAGCGGCGCCTTCGGTTGGGGCCTCGACGCGGCGCTGTGGAAGCCGCTTCGCAGGAAGGGCGTTGGGCTCATCCCCATGATGATCGTGAGCATCGGACTCTCGCTCGCGCTGCGCTACCTTTACCAGTACTTTTACGGGGGCTCGACGAGGCAACTGCCTGGCGCTGACGGGCTCGACCTGAAGTTCGGGCCGATCTCGTTGTCCCCGCTCGACATGCTCAGCATGGCAATCAGTATCGTCGTGCTCCTCGGGGTCGCGTTCTTCCTGCTCCGCACCCGCATCGGTAAGGCAACCCGGGCAGTAAGCGACAACCCGAGCCTCGCGTCCGCAAGTGGAATTGACGTTGATCGGGTGATCCGAATCGTGTGGGTGATCGGTGGTGCCTTAGCCGGCCTCAGCGGCATCCTGTATGCGTTCTATCGGCCGGGGGTCTCGTGGGACATGGGGTTCCAGATTCTGCTGCTCATCTTTGCGGCGGTGACCCTCGGTGGTCTCGGAACCGCGTTCGGGGCGCTCGTCGGCTCGCTCATTGTCGGACTCTTTATCGAAGTCTCGACCCTGTGGATCCCTTCCGACATGAAGTATGTCGGGGCGCTCGTGATCCTCATCCTCGTCCTGTTGGTAAGGCCCCAAGGAATTTTGGGCCGCAAAGAGAGAATCGGCTAGGGGTACACGATGGTTGATTTCTGGCAGATCATTCAAAACGCTGCGATCGAGATCGTCAGCCCGACGACCGCCGCCTATGCGCTCGCGGCGCTGGGTCTCGCGATCCACTTCGGCTACACAGGGCTCCTGAACTTCGGTCAGGCCGGCTTCATGGCGATCGGCGCCTACGGGTATGCGATCTCTACCCTTACCTTGGGTTTCCCGGTCTGGGCATCGGTGCTGGTCGGCTTGGGCGGGTCGGTTGTCTTCGCACTCCTCCTCGGAATACCCACGCTGCGATTGCGGGCGGACTACTTGGCCATCGTGACGATCGCAGCATCCGAAATCCTCAGACTCGTCTTCACGACCAACTCTCTGGATGCCGTCACCGGGTCCGCCGATGGGCTGAGCGGCTACAAGAATGGTTTCGCCGACCTCAATCCGATTCCGACTGGCACCTACGGCTTCGGACCGTTCACCATGAACGAGTACGACCTGTGGCTGCGGATCGTGGGCTGGGGACTCGTGATCATTCTTGGCCTGCTCGCGTGGCAGCTCATGCGCAGCCCCTGGGGCCGAGTCATCAAGGGCATCCGGGAAGACGAGGATGCCGTGCGCGCCCTCGGCAAGAACGTGTACTTCTACAAGATGCAGTCGCTTATTCTGGGCGGACTGTTCGGAACTCTTGGCGGCATGATCTTTGTGTTGCCCCGTGCGGTCGTTCCCGCGAACTACGCGACCACGCTGACGTTCTTCATCTACACGATCCTGCTGCTCGGTGGGGCCGCGACGATTCTCGGCCCGATCGTCGGTTCGATTGTCTTCTGGGTACTTCTCTCGGCCGTCTCCGGTTTCGTCGCCAGAGCACAGGCGGTTGGATGGTTCCCCGGCATGTCGAGCGTTCAGGCCGGCCAGACCCGGTTCATCATCGTCGGAGTTGTGCTGATGTTATTGGTGATATTCAGGCCCCAAGGCATCTTTGGCAACAAGAAGGAGCTGTCTTTTGTCAAGTAGCGGCGGACCCAGTACCAGGCCGGTCAAGACGGTCGATCTACACATCGGTGACAGCGTTCCCGGCGTGAAGAAGACCAACCCCATCATCGTGGCCGACAAGGTGAAGAGAGCTTTCGGTGGTCTCACCGCGGTGGATGTCGATCACCTTGAGATCCCGCGCAACGCCATTACTGCCCTCATCGGACCCAACGGTGCCGGAAAGACAACCTTCTTCAACCTGCTCACGGGATTCGACAAGCCGGACACCGGAAAGTGGACATTTTCGGGCAAGTCGCTGGCAGGCATCCCGTCATTCAAAGTGGCACGGCTGGGTCAGGTGCGCACCTTCCAGCTGACCAAGGCACTGAACCTGCTCACGGTGCTCGACAACATGAAGCTCGGCGCAAAGGGACAAAAGGGCGAGAACATGTTCTACGCCTTACTTCCGTGGCTCTGGCGCAAGCAGGAAGAGGAGAACGACGCCAAGGCGATGGAGTTGCTTGCGCGCTTCAAGCTCGACACCAAGGCGGGTGACTTCGCTGCCAGCCTGTCCGGTGGCCAACGCAAGCTGCTGGAGATGGCGCGAGCGCTCATGAGCGACCCCACCCTGGTAATGCTCGACGAGCCGATGGCCGGGGTCAACCCCGCGCTCACCCAGTCGCTACTGGATCACATTCTCGATCTGAAGAAGCAAGGGATGACCGTGCTCTTCGTTGAGCACGACATGCAGATGGTCAGCCACATCGCCGACTGGGTGGTCGTTATGGCGGAGGGCAAGATCGTGGCCGAGGGTCCGCCTGACGAGGTCATGCGCAATCCCGCAGTGATCGACGCCTACCTCGGCAGCCACCACGACAGTGACCTCGGAGAAGACCCGAACGAGGAACAAGCGGAACACGCAATGAAGGAGTTGCTCCATGACGACGACAAGTCCTGAGACGGTCGCGAAGCCGACGTCGGCAACACCTGTTGTCGAGGTCAGGGACGTTACCGCGGGCTACCTGCCCGGAGTCAATATTCTCAACAGCTGTTCCCTGATTGCGAATCAGGGCGAGCTAATCGGCATTATCGGCC
>JBBQZJ010000117.1:0-7091 GCA_038207805.1 Actinomycetales bacterium
TGGTGACGATCTCGCCGACGCGACCCGGATCCTCTATGGCGGGTCGGTGAAGAGCGGAAACATTGCATCTCTCATGCGCGAACCCAACGTGGATGGTGCCCTCGTTGGTGGCGCCAGCCTCGACGTTGCTGAGTTCGCCAGCATCGCCAGATTCTCGAAGCACGTGGGTACCTGAGACTTTTCGTTATACTTGCCAAGGCTTTTCGAAAGGGTTATCCGTGGAAATTCTCCAAGTTGTGTTGCAGGTCATTCTGGGCATCACGAGCCTGTTGCTCACCCTGTTGATCCTGTTGCATCGTGGCCGCGGTGGGGGGCTGTCCGACATGTTCGGGGGCGGCGTCACGTCGAACCTCGGTGCCTCCGGAGTTGCCGAACGTAACCTTAACCGCATCACGGTCATCCTCGCCCTCGTGTGGATCACCAGCATCGTCGTGCTCGGTCTCATCACGAAGTTCGCCGGCGCTTAGTCCCCCCTCTCTCCAGCAAGGAACATCATGGCATCAGGTGGCAGCGCAATTCGTGGCTCGCGGGTCGGAGCCGGGCCGATGGGCGAGCAGGATCGCGGGTTTCACGCCGACCGCATCCAGGTGTCCTACTGGGACGAGATGGGCAACGAGACGGTGCGCAATTTTGCTGCCAATCTGCCCGAAGACGAGATCCCAGAGATCATCGATTCGCCCCCGACCGGGCTTCCGGCCGGCCGCGACAAGAACAACCCGCCGTCGGTAGCCAAACTTGAGCCCTACAAGACTCACCTCGCGTACGTCAAGGAGCGCCGCACCGAAGCCGAAGCGGCCAGCCTTCTCGACGAGGCATTGGTGCAATTGCGCGAACGCCGCGGCAGCGCGGGCTAGGGCGTTTCGTCGGCTCCAGTCCAAAACTGCCCGGGATCGATGAGCGCCTCGGGAACCTGAGCTGCAGCTTCGGCGTCAATGAAGAACAGCGTCGTGCGGCGACCTTCGATGCCAGCGGCCGGAACTTCGTTAATGCTGGCGTCCGCCAGTGTCAGTCCTAGGGCTGCTGCCTTGTCTGCCCCGGCCACGACCACCCACACTCGCGCTGACGAGTTCAGCACAGGCAGTGTCAGGCTGAGTCGCTCGGGCGGCGGCTTGGGTGAGTTGGTTACCGCGATAACCGTGCGCTCTGTCTCCCGGATGCCTGCGCGCTCAGGGAACAACGACGCGACGTGGCCGTCGGGTCCCATGCCAAGAAGTGTGATGTCCAGATAGGGAAGACCCCCTCGCTTGCCGTTGGCGCTAAGGTCGGCGGCATACGCCGCGGCGGCATCCTCGAGCGTGAGCCCAGAGTCGGATGCTCCCATGGGGTGAACTCGCCGCTGGTCCAGCGCCACGTGATCGAGCAGGGCGGCGCGCGCCCCCGTTTCGTTGCGCTCGGGATCGCCCGCAGGAAGCCATCGCTCGTCACCCCACCAGACATTCAGTCGACCCCAGTTCACGGTGTCGCGCGCCGGAGATTCGTTGATGGCTGCGAGAACCGCGATGCCCATGGAGCCACCGGTGAGCACTACCGACGCCTCGCCGAACTCCTCGATCAGGTCGGCCACCTTGCCGAGAAAGCGACCAGCCACCGCGGCGGCCAGCGCCGCCTTGTCGTCGAGGACGACTACTCGGCGCTCACTGCTCACGAGCGCTCCTCGATCGCATCGGTGATCGGCGAATCGAGTTGGGCGACGCCCTTCATGACGACGTCCCCAAACAAGTCGTCGGGATCGAGTCGACGCAATTCCTCGGCGAGACAGTCGCGCAGACTGCGTCGCGGCAGTGAAATTTCGTGCGAGGGTTGCCCCGGCTGGAGGAGAGTCGCCGTGTTGGCGAGGGTGCGCTGCAGGTCGATAGGTCCGGATGCCCGGCTCAGTCGCACGCCCTGGATTCCGCTACTGCCGTGGGATTTGGTAGACACCTCCAGCGAGACGCTGAGTCGAAGCTGAAGCTGCAGCCATGCCGCGAGGAGCACTGTCGATGGCGAATCCGCCGCTCCGTGCACCGAAATCGCGGTTACCGGCTCGTATGGGGGTTGATCGAGCACCGCCGCGAGTTGGGCGCGCCACAGGGTGAGCCTGGTCCAAGCGAAGTCCGTATCGCCCGGATGATATGTCGAGGCAATTCGCTCGAGAGCCCCAAGCGGGTCTGCGTGTGCCGCGGCATCCGTGATTCTGCGCTGCGCTATGCGGCCGATGGCGGACTCGGAACAGGGCGTCGGCGCCTCGCCGGGCCACCACGCTACAACGGGCGCATCGGGCAGCAGAAGGCCCATGATGAGGCTCTCCGGGTCTGTGGCGGCCGCTCCGTAGGCCCGCATGACAACAACCTCACTCGCCCCGGCGTCACCGCCAACCCGAATCTGCGCGTCGACCCGTGCTTCACCGCCCGCGGTGTCGGGAGTTGCCGCCGTTGACACGACGAGTACTCGCATTGGATGCTCTCGGGAGGCGTCGTTGGCTGCTTCGATCGCCTCCTCCTCCTCCCCGTGGGTGGTGGAGATGATGAGAGTGAGAACCCGCCCGAGGGCAACAGCGCCGCCGTCGGAACGAATCCTGACGAGAGCCTTCGAGACCGCGCTCGTTGTTGTGTTGGGTAGATCGACGATCATGGACGCCTCCACGTGCGGCCGTCGCGGGCCATGAGCGCGTCGGCCGACGGCGGACCCCACGTTCCTGGTCTGTACTGTTCGGGGGCTCCATGGCCCGCCCAATACTTCTCGATCGGGTCGAGAATCTTCCAACTCAATTCGACCTCCTCGTGTCGGGGAAACAAAGGGGGATCGCCAAGGAGGACATCGAGGATGAGGCGCTCGTATGCTTCGGGGCTCGCCTCGGTAAACGCGTGACCGTATCCGAAATCCATCGTGACATCGCGAACCTGCATTCCGGCCCCCGGAACCTTCGAACCGAATCGAATCGTGACACCTTCGTCGGGTTGCACTCTGATCACGAGCGCGTTCTGCCCCAGCGCCGAGGTCTGACTGTCGGCAAACAGATATTGCGGGGCGCGCTTGAACACAACCGCGATCTCGGTGACACGCCGCCCTAGCCGCTTTCCGGCGCGCAGGTAGAACGGAACGCCCGCCCAGCGCCGAGTACCGATGTCTAACCTGATCGCGGCGAATGTCTCCGTGATCGACTGTGGATTCATCCCCTCCTCGTCGAGGAAACCCACGACCTTCTCGCCGCCCGACCAGCCGCCGGAGTACTGCCCTCTCGCCGTGTGCTTGCCGAGGTCGGATGGCAGCCGAACCGCAGAGAGCACCTTTTCTTTTTCTGCCCGAAGGTCTGAGGCGTCAAAGGAAACGGGCTCCTCCATTGCGGTCAGCGCCAGGAGCTGAAGCAGATGGTTCTGGATGACGTCACGCGCGGCGCCGATACCGTCGTAATAGCCCGCCCGACCGCCCACTCCGATGTCCTCGGCCATGGTGATCTGCACGTGATCGACGTAGTTGGCGTTCCAGATCGGTTCGTAGAGCTGATTAGCGAACCGCAGCGCGAGAATGTTCTGAACGGTCTCTTTGCCGAGGTAGTGGTCGATGCGGAACACGCTATCCGGCGGGAAAACCGATTCGACGACGGCGTTCAACTCGCGAGCGGTCTCCAAGTCGCTACCAAAGGGCTTCTCGATTACGACCCGGCGCCATTGACCATCCTGCTGCTCAGCGAGGCCGGAATTTCGCAGTTGCTCGGTCACCTGAGGAAACGACTTGGGCGGAATTGACAGGTAGAAGGCATGGTTGCCCATGGTTCCGCGGTCGCGATCGAGCTCCTCGATCGTCTGCTTGAGGTCGGCAAATGCGGCAGCATCGTCGAACTCGCCCTGAACGAAGCGGATGCCTTGAGCGAGTTGGTTCCACACCTCTTCGTTGAAGGGAGTGCGCGCGTAGGTCTTGACTGCGTCGTGCACCACCTGCGCGAAGTCTTCGTCTTCCCAGTCCCGTCGTGCGAATCCCACCAGAGCGAAGCCGGGAGGCAAGAGCCCACGATTGGCGAGGTCGTAGACCGCCGGCATGAGCTTCTTGCGTGACAAATCCCCGGTCACGCCGAAGATCACCAGCCCGCTCGGCCCCGCAATCCGGTTGAGGCGACGATCCGTCGATAGCCGCAACGGGTTGAAGTCGGCGCTGATGGTGACCGGTGACATCCTGCTCCTGATCGGTGAGTGTGCGCTAATTCAACGCGTCGACAACGACCGGGATGCTCGAGCCCGGGTTACGTAACGTCAGGGTAAGAACCGGGCGCCCGTGGTCCGCGAGAACGCTGGCGTCACCGGCGGCTTGAGCTCGAATGAGCTGACCAAACGTAAAGGGTCGATCGGGGATCTGCAGATCCACGTCATCGATCGTCGTGATCTGAAGGAACACTCCCACGGCGGGACCACCCTTATGAAACTGTCCGGTGGAGTGCAGGAATCGTGGTCCCCAGCCAAAGGTCACCGGACGCCGGGCACGGGCAGCCACGGCATCCCGCAGCGCAGCAAGTTCTGGGTAGGCTACTCGGTCGACGTAGGCCTGGATGCTGACGTACCCGTCATCGGAGAGGTAGGACAGAAGCGATGAGATCACCCCGGCGAGGTCGGTGGCGCCGGCGACAACATCCTGTGTACCTCGTACCTCGATGTCACCGACGACAAAAGCAGATTGGGTGGGCTCGGCGGGGTTGTCTACCAACGCTCGTGCGGCGATCTTGGCGGACTCAACGTCCGGCTGGTCGAACGGGTTGATCCCGAGAATCCGGCCCGCGACGGCGGTCGCATACTCCCAGACGAGAATCTGGCCACCGAGGGTGCCCGCGACCTCGATCTCGCCATCCTCGACCTCCCGCGTGTCGTCCCAGTCGCCCACGATCCGCACGATCTGGAGGTCGGTGAGGTTCTCTGAGAGTTCGGGGGAGTCGACCTCGAGCACGACCGGAAGAATGCCCTTTCCCAGCTTGCCCGTCGACTCGGCGATCAGCTGCTCGGCCCAGTCCCCGAAGCCCCGGATGTGTGTCCCGTCCGAAACGATGCCGAGCTTGTCTTTGAGGGGAAGAGTTCCGGCGATCGCGGCACCGAGCACGAGCCCCGGATTCGCGGTGTTGTCGACCGCGAGTTCGACCATCACGGCCTCGGCTTCGTCGAGCAGTTCCTCGAGGTCCACTCCCGCGAGCCCACTCGGCACCAGACCGAACGCCGTCAGGGCAGAGTATCGGCCGCCGACGGTGGGGTCTGCGTTGAAGACCCGATATCCCGTGGCCCGCGCCGCAATATCGAGCGGGGATCCCGGGTCGGTCACAATGATGATGCGCTCGAGCGGGTCGATTCCGGCGTCGCTGAAGAACTTCTCGTAGATCCGCTTTTGGCTGTCTGTTTCGAGCGTTGATCCCGACTTCGACGAGATAACGATTGCGGATGTCGCGAGACGGTCGCCGAGAGCTGCAAGAACCTGACCGGGGTCGGTGGAGTCGAGCACCGTGAGTTCCGCGCCATAGGTGCGGGTAATCACCTCCGGTGCAAGGGACGATCCGCCCATGCCGCCGAGGACAATGTGATCGACACCAGATTCGCGAAGCTTGTCGCGCAGTTCATAGATGTCGTCGACCATCGGCCGCGCGACCGAGACGGCCTCGACCCAGCCGAGCCGCACTGCTGCCTCTGCCTCGGCATCCGGGCCCCACAGGGTCTCATCGCCTCCCGTAATGCGGCTCGCGACGAGATCGCTCACGAGCTGGGGAACAATACGATCGACCGCTTCGGCAGCGGCGCCAGACACCGCGATCTTGACACTCACTGGGCAGCCTCAAGCGCTGCGCTGATCGTGTCGAGGAGCTCGTTCCAGGAGACGATGAATTTTTCGACCCCCTCCTTCTCGAGCAGTGCCGTCACCTCGTCGTACGAGATGCCCAGATTCTCGAGAGCCGCGAGAGTGGCCGCGGCCGTTGCGTAGGAGCCGCTGACGCGGTCACCGTCGATCACGCCGTGGTCGAAGGTCGCCTCTAGCGTCTTTTCGGGCATGGTGTTGACGGTCTCGGCGACGGCGAGTTCCGTTACATACAGGGTGTCGGGTAGCGAGGGATCCTTAACCCCGGTCGATGCCCACAGCGGACGTTGCTTGGTCGCACCCGCAGCCAGAAGTGCCTTCGCTCGATCGCTCGCGAACGCCTCCTCGTAAACCTGATACGCGAGTTGGGCGTTCGCCACTCCGGCCTTGCTCTTCAGGGCAACCGCCTCGGCGGTACCGATAGCGATCAGTCGCTTGTCGATCTCCGTGTCGACCCGAGAAACAAAGAACGATGCCACCGAGTGCAGCGTAGAAATGTCGATTCCCGCGGCCCGGGCGATCTCCAGCCCCGTGAGGTAGGCGTCAATCACTTGCCGGTGACGTTCGAGGCTGAAGATCAGCGTGACATTGACGCTAATGCCCGCTCCGATCGTTGCGGCGATCGCCTCCAGGCCCTCGACTGTCGCGGGAATCTTGATGAGAGCATTCGGTCGGTCGACTTTGGCCCACAGTTGCTTGGCCTGAGCAATGGTGCCCGCTGCGTCATGGGCGAGTCCGGGCTCGACCTCGATTGACACGCGCCCGTCAACACCGTGAGTGGCATCGAAGACGGGTCGGAAGATGTCGCAGGCGGCTGCCACATCGTCGGTAGTGATCTCAAAGACGGCTTCGTCTACGGACTTTCCGCTGCGCGCTAGCTCAGCAACTTGGTCGTCGTAGGCCGCGCCCTTCGCGAGAGCCGAAGCGAAGATCGTCGGATTGGTAGTGATTCCGACGACGTTGCGTTCGGCTATCAGCTTCTGTAAGCCACCTGAGGTGATTCGCTCCCGCGAGAGGTCGTCGAGCCAAATGCTCACGCCGAGGTTGGAAAGGGTCGTGGTGGGGGACTCGCTGGTCATTGCTCTTCTTCTCTCCTGCGGCGCCCTACTGGGCGGCCAACGTTTGCTTGGCTGCGGTCACGGCGGCATCGGTCGTGATACCGAACTTCGTGAACAGGGTCTTGTAGTCGGCGGATGCTCCGAAGTGCTCGATCGAGACACTGCGTCCGGTGTCTCCGACGTACCGCAGCCAGCTCAGACTGACGCCCGCCTCGATCGACACACGGGCAC
>JBBQZJ010000118.1:0-7034 GCA_038207805.1 Actinomycetales bacterium
CTGCACGGGCACTTGCTGCACGGGCACCTGCGGCACCGCCGCTGGCGGTGCGACCGGGATGTTTGCTCGGGTTTGCGTCGAGTAGGTCAGCGGTTCTGGCTGCGGGGCGAGACCGCCCGCGGCTGCGCGGCGACCCGCAAGAGCTGGTGGGTCAATGAGGGCCGCGGGGGGAGGCACCTGTGCAGCGCGTTGCGTGACGGCGTCCCACGTGTCTCCCGGGGCGGGCGTAACTGGGTAGACCTGTGGGGCCGGAGTCGCGGTATCGATGGACTCGTCGCGCTCATTCTGCCGAACCGCACGCCGCGACTGCGGCTGTGGATCCTGGAAGGTGGTCATGAACTACTCCGATACAAGTGGTGTTTGGCGATATATTGCACGACACCATCAGGCACCAAATACCAGACCGGGAAACCTCGGCTGACCCTACTTCGACAGTCCGTGGAGGATATCGCCAACGCCGGCACTTCAAGCGAGCTTACGCCCTGCTCTGGTAAACCGCTAATAGTCAAGGGGTGTCCAGGCCGTGAAACTGCTATGAAATGAGCGAGATTCCAGACCTCATCGACGTCCTTCCAGTCGAGGATTTGCGCGACCGCGTCGGCACCGGTGATGAAGAACAGGTCGGCATCCGGTCGCGCCTGCCGGATGTCGCGCAGCGTATCGATTGTGAACGTCGGCCCGCTTCGGTCAATATCGACGCGACTGACTGTGAACCTCGGGTTCGCCGCCGTAGCGATCACCGCCATGAGGTAGCGGTGCTCCCCTTCGGTCGGCATCGCCTTCATCCACGGCTGACCGGTGGGCACGAAGATCACCTCGTCGAGGTCAAACTTCTGCTGAACCTCGCTCGCAGCAACCAAGTGACCATTGTGGATCGGGTCAAAGGTTCCACCCATGATGCCGATGCGGGCACGGTCATGTGCTGGCTCGGCCATTCTTCAGAGGTACCTAGTGGCCCGACGATTGCGGGTGGTGACCCGACGGGTTCTTTGTGTGTCGGTTGGAGACATCACGAAAGCTCAACGAGACGAAGAACAGAAGCACGAAGATTGACAGAGCGACACCGGCGAACGCCAAAGGTGGCATGAGCAAGGGAGCGAGCTCCTCCGTCTCGGCAAGCACGAGGGCGATCAGGGACATCCGGTTCTCCGTTCGAGTTCTGACATCATCTTATCCGCGCACTTGGCCGGAACCGCGCACAACCCACTTGGTGCTCGTCAGTTCGGGCAAGCCCATCGGGCCACGAGCATGCAGCTTCTGGGTCGAAATACCGACCTCTGCGCCGAAGCCGAACTCGCCACCATCGGTGAACCGAGTCGATGCGTTAACCATGACCACGGCCGAGTCAACTTCCGCGAGAAATCGCTCGGCGTGTGCGACATCGTTGGTAATGATCGCCTCGGTATGGCGCGTCGAGAACTGACGGATGTGATCGAGTGCCTCGTCCAGTCCACTGACGACACGAACGGCGAGGTCGAGGCTCATGTGCTCGGTCGACCAGTCATCGTCGGTTGCCGGCACCGCATCCGCAAAGAGTTCACGGGTTCGCTCGTCGGCATGTATGGTCACCCCGGATGCGCGAAGTCTTGCCAGAACCGGCGGCAGAAGGCGACCCGCGGATGCTTCGCTCACCAGCAGTGTCTCGAGTGCGTTACAGACGCTCGGGCGCTGCACCTTGGAGTTGTGCACAATCTCGACAGCTTGGTCGAGGTCGGCCGAATCGTCGAGATACATGTGCACAACTCCGGCGCCTGTCTCGATGACCGGCACCGTTGACTCGGCCACAACAGAGTTGATGAGGTCGGCACTGCCGCGCGGAATCAGAACATCCACGAACCCTCGCGCACGCATGAGCTGCTTGGCACCGTCCCGACCAAACTCGTCGATGGTCTGCACCGCTTCGACGGGCAAACCGACCTCCGCGAGCGCAGACTGGATGACGCTGACCAAGACCCCGTTAGTGTTTTGTGCGGCAGTCCCGCCGCGCAGCACCACCGCGTTACCGCTCTTGAGAGCCAGCGCAGCGATGTCGATCGTCACGTTCGGTCGGGCCTCGTAGATCGCGCCAACTACGCCGAACGGAACACGCACTTGAGTGAGTTTGAGACCGTTCTCCAGGCTCGAGCCGCGCACGACATCCCCGACCGGATCGGGGAGCGCAACAATCTCGAGGACCGAACTCGAGAGAGCGACTAAGCGTTTCTCGTCGAGCCTCAGGCGATCCTGAAGTGCTTCGGACAGCCCATTGTCACGGCCGTTCGCGAGATCGAGGTCGTTGGCACGCAGGATCCGCGCTTGAGAGCGAAGCACGGCGTCGGCAATGGCCCGCAATGCCGCATTCTTCAGCGCCGTGGTTGTAGTCGCAAGCACGCGCGCTGCATCGCGGGAAGCGGTGAGTTTCTCAGTGAACGACGTGGCAACGGCAGTCTCGGACATGTCTAGGAGTGTAGCGGGGATGGGTTTCGACACGGCCGTCGGCCTATTCACCCAGCGGTGGGAGGCGCCGCCTCGAACCAGGTGCCCAGGTCTGCGCCGGCGAGGGCATCCGCGACTGCCTCGGTGGCGGCCAGCAAGACCGGAATGCCGGCGGCGGAGGCAAGCTTGGCCGCCGCAACCTTGGTTCCTGCGCCCCCGGTGCCCACTCCCGCAGAACCGATGTCGCCGAAGGTGACGGCGGCCAGATCGTCATCGCTGGCGACGGTCTCGATCTTGATCGCGCCAGCCTCGGCCGGCGGTCGAGTATACAAAGCGTCAACGTCGCTGAGCAGCACCAATACGTCGGCCCTCACCAGCACCGACACGAGTGCCGCGAGCCGATCGTTGTCGCCGAATCGAATCTCCTGAGTCGCGACGGTGTCGTTTTCGTTGACGATTGGCAGGATGCGCAGGCCAAGAAGTCGCTCCATGGCTCGCTGTGCGTTAGAGCGCGGAGTGGGATGCTCCATGTCGCCCGCTGTAAGCAGGATCTGTCCGGCGATTATTCCGTAGCGATCCAGGCTCTCCTGATAGCGGTAGATCAGCACGTTCTGTCCGACGGCCGCAGCGGCCTGCTGGGTCGCCAGATCGGTCGGGCGTGAGTCCAACTTGAGGTAGGGAATTCCGGTCGCGATTGCGCCCGACGACACCAATATCACCTCGGAGCCGCGACCGTGGGCGGCGGCCAGTGCATCGACGAGCCCCGCGATCTGTCCGACGTTCTCGCCGCTGACTGACGAGGACCCCACTTTGACGACAAGGCGCCGCGCAGTCGGGATGCCCGAGCGCGCAGTTACGGCACTACTCACTGTCGTCCTCCGTAGCGTCGTCGCGCCCCACAGCGAACCCTTCATCGTCGGTCCACATGCCCGCCTTGCGCTCCGCCTCGAGCTCCGCGCGGGCCGCGGCCTTAGCATCCATTCGTTCTAGATAGGTCTGCCGACGGGCGCGGTTGGTGGCTCGCTGGTTGTCATCGAGTCGGGAGTCCGTTCCGCGCGGGCTGGCGATGAGTTCGGCAGTCGATGAGAGCGTCGGCTCCCAGTCGAAGACGCGGCCGGCGATCGTAACGGTTGAGCCCGGAATGGCGCCCGCCTTAAACAGGTCATCCTCGACCCCGAGCTTGGCGAGACGGTCAGCCAGGAATCCGACGGCTTCCTCGTTCTCGAAGTCGGTCTGCGCGACCCAGCGTTCGGGCTTCGCGCCGATCACGCGGTAGACATTGCCGTAGCTGCCGCCTTCTACCTTGACGGCGAATTCCTTCGCGTCGACCGCGCGGGGGCGGATGATGATCCGCTGCTTGGCGGGCTCGAGTGCCTTCTCGGCGCGATCGGCAGAGACCAGCGCCGCCAGGGCGAATGAGAGCTCTCGGAGCCCGGCCCTAGACACCGCCGACACCTCGAACACGCGGTAGCCCCGCGCCTCGAGTTCGGGGCGAACCAGGTCGGCGAGGTCGCGACCCTCCGGCACGTCGACTTTGTTCAACGCGATGAGTTGTTCTCTTTCGAGAAGTGGAAGTTGACCCTCGGGTACCGGATATGCCGCCAGTTCGCCCAGAATCACCTCGAGGTCCGTGATCGGGTCGCGACCGGGTTCTAGCGTCGCGCAGTCGAGAACATGCAACAGGGCGGTACAGCGCTCGACGTGGCGCAGAAACTCGAGCCCGAGACCCTTGCCCTCACTAGCGCCTTCGATGAGCCCCGGCACATCGGCGATGGTGTAGCGCACGTCACCGGACTCCACGACACCGAGGTTCGGGTGGAGTGTCGTAAATGGGTAGTCGGCGATCTTGGGCTTCGCCGCGCTCATGGCCGCAACGAGGCTCGACTTGCCCGCTGACGGGTAGCCGACCAGTGCGACATCCGCGACCGTCTTGAGCTCGAGAAAGACATCCCCCTCGAAACCGGGGGTTCCGAGCAGGGCGAAACCGGGGGCCTTGCGCTTGGTCGTGGCGAGTGCCGCGTTACCGAGGCCGCCCTGACCGCCGGGGCCGACCACCAGACGGATGCCGGGGGCATCCATATCGATGAGCTGGTTGCCTTCGGAGTCTTTAACGACGGTTCCCACCGGAACTGCGAGAACCAGCTCGCCACCGGAGGTGCCCGACTTGTGGTCACCCTGACCGGGCTGGCCGTGCTCAGACTTTCGATGCGGCGCGCGGTGGTAGCCGAGCAGCGTCGTGACTTGCGCGTCGCTCACAAGCACGATGTCACCGCCGTCACCGCCGTTGCCACCGTCGGGCCCTGCCAGCGGCTTGAACTTCTCCCGCTTAACCGACACGCAGCCGTTGCCACCGTGTCCGGCCAGGAGATGGAGCGTGACTTGATCGACGAATGACGCCATCGCACCTTCTCCTTAGCTGTGCCTAGTCGGGTGTTCGTGTTAAACCGGAAAAGCGAGCCGAAGCTCGCTCTCCGTGACCGGTTCGAGTAGCTCGCTGAGCGAGCGTATCCCGGTGGTCGAATGGCTCGCGGAGCGAGCGTATCGAGACCTACTCGGCAGTGACGATGTTGACGACCTTGCGGCCGCCCTTTGCGCCGAATTCGACGGCACCCGCAGCGAGCGCGAACAGGGTGTCGTCGCCGCCACGGCCGACGTTCTCACCGGGGTGGAAGTGGGTACCGCGCTGGCGAACGATGATCTCACCAGACTTGACCACTTGGCCACCGAAGCGCTTGACGCCAAGGTACTGCGCGTTCGAGTCGAGGCCGTTACGAGTGGACGATGCGCCCTTTTTGTGTGCCATAAGTGTCAGCCCCTACGCAATGCTGGTGATCTTGATACGAGTGAGCTCCTGGCGGTGACCCTGGCGCTTCTTGTATCCGGTCTTGTTCTTGAACTTCTGAATGACGATCTTCGGGCCACGCTCGTCACCGAGAACCTCGGCAACGACCTTGATCTTGCCGAGCGCCTTAGCGTCGTGAGTGATCTTGTCACCGTCGACGAAGAGCACGGGAACGAGCTCAACGTTGCCGTCTTTGTCGCCCGCGATACGGTCGAGAACGACTATCGTGCCGACCTCGACCTTCTCCTGACGCCCACCGGCGCGCACAACTGCGTAAACCACTTGATTTCCCTTTTCGTTGGAAGCTGTTGGTGTTCAATTGCGGGCTTGGCCTAGCAGACACCAAGGGTCAACAATACGCGACTTAGTGGTGCCGGGTCAAACGACAGCCCGCTAGGTGAAAAGGGGCGCGACTAACGCCGGAAACACCATGCCCACGAGAACCACGAGGCTCGCGAGGACGATGAGCCCACCCATGGCCACCAGCACGAGTAAGCCCAGGTTTCGCACCGCACCGAGGAATGTCATGATCCCAGCCTAAGGGTCGCGGATGCGGCATCCAGTCCCCTACACATCGATCAGACCCTCGATGTGATGTGGTGCCGGGTTTGCGGCGCGCCACACCCACTGCAGCACTCCCCCGAGCACGCCCAGCGGAAGCACGACGACGAGGCCGGTGAGTGCTTCTCCCAGCGCAATGCCGAGCTGACTGCCGACTAGCTCGGGCCTTTCTAGCACCGAGAACCCACCGAGGATGCCGACCGTCACGAACCACAAGGTCGCGCCAATACCGGTGGCAAGCGTCGACCGGGTAATCACGTGGCCGACACCCAGCGCCTGCGTGATGGGTGCGACCATCCACAATGCCAAGAAGTACCCGACGGTGAAGGGCAGCACGCTGAGCAGTAGATCCTGGCCAAACGAGTCCCACGGGGATGGTGTCGATTCGCGCAGCAGCCCAAACTGCACCATAAGTGTCAGCGCGCGGCCGGCGACCAGCGCGAGTCCCACGGCCAGCGCCGTGACACCTGCCACCACGGCCCCGCGCGTCCGCAGCATCCGCTTGACCGAAATCTCCACTGTGCCTGCCTAGGATAAAAAGTATGACCGTGCTCATCGACCAGCCGATCTGGCCTGCACATGACACTCTATGGGCGCACATCGTTAGCGACACGTCCCTCGAAGAGCTTCACGCCTTCGCCGAGGCGGCCGGCATTCCCCGTCGCGGCTTCGATCTCGATCACTACGACGTGCCTGCCCGCAAGTGGAGCGAACTGGTTGCTCTCGGCGCGCATCCCGTTGGAGTGCGTGAATTTGTTACCCGGTTGGCGGCCAGTGGGTTGAGGGTGCCGCAGCGGGATAGGGAGAACCGCTAGACGCGTTCGGGCTACTCAACCGGCGCGCTGACCACTGCGCCAGCACTACCGGCGCGGCGCGAGACCCGGGAGCGGCCCTGGCCCGCCTGCTTGGGCTCGGGCAACGAGTCGAGTACAGAATCGAGAAGCTGCTCGGCATCCGTCACAGATACCGTGCGAGGCTGCCGCTGGTGCTTCACAACCGGGAGGTCGAGGATGGCGCTCACGACGGAACTGTCTTCGCTCTGGCCAGGTTCGAGCGCGGCAGGCTCGACCACGGCAGGCTCGACCACGCCAGGTGCGACCACAGTCGGCTCAATTGCCGCAGGCTCGACCGCAGCAGGCGCGACCTCGGCCGCGTGCACGGTCACCGAAGCAACCCGAGCAAGTGCGTTACGCACATCTTCGGTGATCGCGTGGGT
>JBBQZJ010000119.1:0-7002 GCA_038207805.1 Actinomycetales bacterium
TCGATGAAGACCTCAGGATGCGCCGCCGCCTCGATCAACGCCCTGTCAACAGCGCCGAACGTTGCCGCCGACGAACGCCACTGCGCGCGCTGCTCGAACTCCGCCTCAATCATCGCGAATTCGACCCGCGTGGCGGGGTTCGCTGCATCGAGGAGGAGGGTTTCCATACCTGAAGTAGACCATGCGCCACCGACATTCGTTCGCCCGTGAAAGAGCAGGTCAGACTGAGTATTCGTCAGGCTGCTGGTGGGCTGAACGTGGCTGTGGTCGACACTCGACCGGCATTGGCGCCTCAGTGATCTCGCTCATGCCCTCATGGCTAGTTGTTGAAGCGGAACTCCACCACGTCGCCATCCTGCATGACGTAGTCCTTGCCCTCGATGCGGGCCTTGCCCTTGGCGCGGGCCTCCGCAATCGAGCCGGTCGCGACGAGGTCGGCGAAGCCGATGACCTCGGCCTTGATGAAGCCCTTCTCGAAGTCGGTGTGGATGACGCCAGCAGCCTGCGGAGCCTTCCAACCCTTAGCGATCGTCCAGGCCCGCGACTCCTTCGGGCCGGCGGTCAGGTAGGTCTGAAGGCCGAGCGTATCGAAACCGATGCGGGCGAGCTGGTCGAGTCCGCTCTCGTCCTGGCCGGTCGAGGCGAGCAGTTCGGCGGCATCAGCGGCGTCGAGGTCGATGAGTTCCGACTCGAGTTTGGCGTCGAGGAACACGGCCTGAGCCGGGGACACCAGGGCGGCGAGCTTGGCTTTGGCCGCGGCATCCGTCAGCACCGCCTCGTCGACGTTGAACACGTAGATGAAGGGCTTGGCGGTGAGCAGGCCGAGTTCCTTGATGGGGGCGAGATCGATCGTGGATGACGACAGCGGCTGGCCGGCGTCGAGTACCTTCTGCGCGGCGAGGGCCGTCTCCAGCACGACGGGCTCGGCTCGCTTGGTCTTGACCTCCTTCTCGTAGCGCTCGATCGCTTTGTTGAGCGTCTGCAGGTCGGCGAGTATCAGCTCGGTATTGATGGTCTCCATGTCGGATGCCGCATCGACGCGCCCATCGACGTGCACGACATCCGCGTCGGTGAAGCCGCGGATGACCTGCGCGATCGCGTCGGCCTCACGGATGTTGGCCAAGAACTTGTTGCCCAGGCCCTCACCCACGCTCGCGCCCTTGACTATGCCCGCGATGTCGACAAACGACACGGGGGCGGGCAGGATGCGCTCGCTAGAGAAGATGCCAGCCAGCACCGCCAGTCGCGGGTCAGGAAGGTTCACCACCCCGACGTTCGGTTCGATCGTCGCGAACGGATAGTTCGCCGCGAGCACGGAGTTCTTCGTCAGCGCGTTGAACAGGGTGGACTTGCCGACATTGGGCAGTCCGACGATCGCAATAGTGAGAGCCACGGGGCTCTAGCGTACCCGTCGGTGAGCGAGCGGTCCGTCAGCTAGGCGTTGCGTCGGCGGCGAGCCATGACCGCAAATCCTGCACCGACGGCGAGCAAGACGATCCCGGCCGAGATCGGCGCAGCAAGGTCAACGCCCGTGGAGGCCAACGCAGGCGCCACGTACTTCGGACCGATAACGAGCGCCTCGCTGTACGGCAACTTGGCTCCGAGAGTTAGCTCGCCAGACAGCAACCCCGACCCGGCTGGATCTACCAGCGTGAAGCTCCACAACTCCATGGTGTACTCATCGACCGAATCAACGTCACGCCCCATCCAGAACACACTGTTTGAATCCATTGTCAGGGAGTATGCCTCGTCGCTGACGATGAACGGCAACTGACCCAGTGACGTGAACGTTCCGTCAGTCACGTCTACTTCGAACACCTCGCCGACTTCATCTATGGCGTAGAAGAGCCCCGAGACTGGATCAGAAACGAAACCCCACGTGTCGACCAAACTGGATGCGATGAAGGTCATGACGCCGTCTGTGAGGTTCAGCGAATAGAGGTCGCCGCCGGACAGCGCGTACGCCGAACCGTCCAGACCGATGGCCAGTGCTTGTGCAGAAAACGGGTCGGTTCCATCCGTGATGTCGGCGACTTTGCTGCTGACCCCGGTCACCAGGTTGACGGTCACCAAGATCGGAAAATCGTAGTCATCTACCGCGACCAGGGCATATACGATTCCCGTCGTCGGGTCCACCGCGGGGCTACCGGCGCAGGTCGAACCGTCTATCTCTGTGCCCGAACCAACCGCTGTAGCGACCGCCGTGTGCTCATCGAGCGCGAGCACCTGGTTGTTAGGCGTCTGCGCCGCGTCGTCTGAGTAGTAGGGACACGTGATCGCATAGAGCGAATTGCCATCGGGGAGGGTGCGGGTACCGGCCGCGTTCGCGGCAGTTGCCACTCCGGTCAACGCGAGAACACCGACAACGGCGGTAAGCAGGGTGGTTCGAGTGCGCAGATTCACTGTTTTCCATTCCGACGACGACCAACTGGGTCGAGACGACTCTATCGAAGGTCGTTCACATTGCTCTACAGGTGCGACCCCGAATCTGGGCAAGCGCGGACGATCGCGTTCACTTCGGCGCGCCCACCGAGCTACGTCGCCGGTCGATGTCACGATCGTGGGGTGCCCTTGGACTTCACCGCGATTGACTTCGAGACCGCCAACAATTCGCCGGCGAGCGCCTGCTCGGTAGGGCTAGTGAAGGTTCGGGATGGCCGCGTCGTCGACACGGCGTACTGGCTGATCAAGCCGCCGCTGGGCTACGACAGCTTTCAGGAGTGGAACGTGCGCATCCACGGAATCATGGCTGCGGATGTCACAGACGCCCTGCTCTGGAGCGAGCAACTGCCCGACCTTGTGTCATTCGCCGAAAACGATGTGCTCGTCGCCCACAACGCGAGCTTCGACATGGGTGTGATCGCGGCCGCGAGTGCTGCATCGTTCGTACCGAGCCCGACCTATGACTACCTCTGCAGCTTGCACGTGGCGCGCAAGACCTATCACCTTGACTCGTACAAGCTGCCGTCGGCTGCACTGGCCGCGGGTTTCGACGACTTCCAGCACCACAATGCGCTCGCCGACTCCGAGGCGTGCGCCGCTATCATGATCCACGCGGCCGAGCGCCACGGGGCATCGGATATCTCAGAACTCGCTGAGGCCGTCGGGGCGACGGTGAAGCGGGTCGGCGGCCCCGCGCCCGAACCTGCCGCTGCAGCGGGTCACGCCTCGCTCGTCGGCTAGTGACTGCCATCGACGCGCGACCCCTGCGCGCCCTCGCCCTCGATATCGATGGCACCCTCATCGACTCGCGCAAGCAGATCATGCCGTTCACCCGCTCCGAGATCCATCGGGTCGTGCAGGAGTACGGGGTTCACCTCATCCTTGTCACCGCTCGCCCACCCCACTCGGCAGGGGTCATCAAGGATCGGCTCGGCCTTCCCACTTCGTACGCGGCCTATGGCGGGTCGCTGGTGTGGGCTCGCGAGGCCGACGGGTCGCTACTGCCCCTCAGTGAGACGCCGCTCCAGGTCGAGGATGTTGCGAGCATTCTCGACACCGCCGGCGGGTTCGGGATCCACACCGGCCTCTACACGCGCGACATATGGTACGTCTCCGCCCTCGACTACTGGGGCATGCGGGAGGCCCGGAACACCGCAGTCTGGCCCGAGCTGTTGCCGGCCGCAGCCGCGGACTTCGACCTGGCGGCCCCGCTCTTCAAGATCATGTTCCGGGGCGAGCAAGAACCGCTCGCCCAGCTTGCCGAGGCGCTCGCCGAGCATCCCGGCCACACCTACGCGCACCACGTGCGCAACGTTCTCGAGATCATCCATATCGATGCCGTGAAACTGACCGCGCTGACAACCCTGGCCGAGCACCTCGAGATCGGGCTCGATCAGATCATCGCGTTCGGCGACACGGCGGCCGATCTGGGCATGCTCGAGCACGCCGGAGTCGGTGTGCTCATGGGCAATGCGAGTGCCGACCTGCACGTGAGCGATCGCGTTGAACGCACGCTCAGCAACGACGAAGACGGCATCGGGATGTCCCTGCGCAAATACTTCCCGTCGTCGGTTCCCTTCCTGCCCTAAGCGGTGGCGGAACAGCCGCGCGCCCCTCGCCGTCTGCCCCGCTATCATCACAGCACGAGTTCGCCCGCATGCCCCTAAGGATTCCGGATGCCCGAAGCCCACGAGTTCACCCAAGCCCCCTACGTGGCCCCCGGCACCGCCGCGCTCCAGCTGCCCGGCTGGCGAGACGCGACCGTGCGCATTCTGCGACCGTTCAGTTGGGATGCGAAGTTTCGAGGTTTCGGGATCGTGACCCTCCCCCTAGTCCATCGCACGCTCATCAGCGGGCCGTACGCCGCGGCCGATGCGGCCTCGCTCAACGTCGACCCTCTCGCACCCTTCGCCTTCCCCATCGATGATGGCACCGACATGACCTGGTACCGCGGGGTCGGCGAACCGGCCGACTCCGACGACCGATTTCAGGATGCCGCCGGCTGGTGCACGATCGAAGCCGTCTGCGACGAGGGTCCGGTTGCCCTCGCGCTCGCCCTGCGCGAAAGCTCGACGGTTCTGATCGACCTCGAAGTTGGAGACGACGGCCTGCGCGTTGCTGCGCGGCACTCGAGCGGCGGTGGCGATGCTCCAGCTCTCCTCTCGCGGATCGGCGCGGGTGGCCATGATGCGGCGGAATACTGGCTGCGAAATCTGATCCTGGCCGAAATGCCCGACGATCGGCTGGGTGTGGCGCCCCTCATCGCCGACACCTGGGGTTTCGAAACCGACATCGACCCCACGCGCGTCGAGCAGTTCTTTCAGGCTGCCGCTGACCTACGAGTTGAGGTGGTCACCATTGACAAGGGCTGGGAGGCGAAGGTCGGCGATTGGGTGGCCCACCCCTCCTACGTCGGTGGCATCGAGGCATTGGCCAGGCGCGTGCACGACCGCGGTCTTCGGCTCGGGCTCTGGGTTGCGGCGGGTAATGCGGCCCCCGATTCGACCGTCGCGCTCGAGCATCCGGAATGGCTTGCGACCTGGCGCGGCAAGTGCCTGCTGCTGTCCCACCGCAATCATGTGGTCTGCCTGGGGCACGCGCCGGCAGCGGCAGCCGTCCTGGCCCAACTGGATGCCCTGGCTCAGGCCGGAATGGACTGGCTGCTGCACGACTTCGAAACGATTGCGCGGTGCGATGCACAGCACCACACTCATGAGGCTGATGCGGGAGAGCGTGCCGCGGCAGCCGGATGGTACGGGATTCTCGAGGAGCTTCGCCGGCGGCATCCCGCGCTGGTCGTCGAGAACTGCTGGAACGGCGGCCGACCGCTCGACCTAGCCATGATTGCCCACCACGACACCACGATCGGTGACGACTGGTGCCGCTCCGAAACGAACCGCGTCGCCAAGCTCGGGCTCGGACGCTACCTCCCGGCCAGCTGGGGTTCGGCGTACATGGGCGACGAGGACATTCCCGTGCGGAGCCGACTGGCGCCCTATCTGATCGGCGGCCCTTGGGTGCTGATGGGCGACCTAGCCGGGTGGGATGCTGAGCACCGCGAGACAGTGCGGCGTGGCCTCGACATCGCCCGTGAGTGGCGCACGGCCGACCGCACCGCGCGAGTTCTCGAACCCGAAACGGATGCCCCTCTCGCCGGGCTCATGACAACCCCGCGTGCTGACGGCTCGAGACTCGCGACCTTCGTCGTGACCGCCGAGGACGTCGGGCGTGCGGTGCGCTGGCGAGCGGGCGCCGGCGAGCTGTGCGACGAGTGGACGGGGTCCCGTCGTTCTCTTACCGAGTCGGAGGTAGCGCACGGCGTGCTGCTGGACACGAGCACTCCGACTGGACTTGCGCTGAGCATCCGCCCCCTCTGATCCCCTGATCCGGGTTGCCCGGCGCGCCAGCCGGTTCGGCGTCACACCTTGCCCGTCACCCCGCCGTCGTGGTGGGAAGAAGCCGCGCCTGGATACGCCGCGTTGTCAGAGCAATGCCGAAGCCGATGCAGGCCACCGGGATCCCGATGATCGCGCACAGAATGTAGATCACGTACACGACGGATGACACCGTATCGTTGTCAGTCGCCAGATTGGGCACCACCAGATCAATCACCAGCACTGCGAGCATCCCTGCCGGGAGCAGTGCCAGAAGTGCCACCGCGCGGGACCCGCGCCGGATCAGCAGGATGGCCAGTGCGACCAGCCAGGCCGCGAGCGCCATCATCCCGGCAGAGAGCAGTCCCTGGGTGCCCGCCATCTGCACGGCAAGGTACGCGGCCTCGCCCCAGCTCTGATCAAGGCTCTGGATGTATGGCACAGTGCCGTTCGCCTGCATCCGCATGACCCCGGACACCGCGAGGAATCCGCCCGACAGCACGCCAAATGCACTGGCAGCGCTGTAGGCGAGTGACGGCGTTCCCAGTATCCTCAGGACGCCGAGAACTGCGACGACCAGTGCAACACCAGCAACCACCAAGGCGAGCCCCGAGTAGACGAATAGCTGCCCGAACTGCTCCAGGTAGCGCAGGCTGTCCGCGGGGTTGTCTCCGTCTCCGCGCGCGTCACCGGGCGCCAATTCGAGAGCGACGACCGCGGCGAGCGCAATGCCGACGGCAATCAGTGCGATACCGGCGCCTGTCTGTTTCATGGCCCGAATGTAGACCCGCGAGCAGGCTCCCCGCTAGGTTCCCGCCAGTTCTGCGCTAGTTCTGCGGGAACCCCAGGTTGATTCCGCCGTGGCTCGGGTCAAGCCAGCGGCTGGTGATCGCCTTCTGGCGGGTGAAGAAATGCACGGCGTCGGGTCCGTAGGCCTTGGTGTCGCCAAACAGCGAGTCTTTCCAGCCACCGAAGGAGTAGTAGCCGACCGGCACGGGGATCGGAACGTTGATGCCGATCATCCCGACCGTCACCTCGCGCTGGAACTGTCGGGCAGCGCCTCCATCGTTGGTGAAGATCGCGGTGCCGTTGCCGTACTGCGAGGCGTTGATGAGGTCGACGCCCTCCTGGTAGCTCGCGACCCGCACTATTGAAAGCACTGGCCCGAAGATCTCGTGCTTGTAGA
>JBBQZJ010000120.1:0-6911 GCA_038207805.1 Actinomycetales bacterium
CGTCGAGATCGGGTCGAGGGCGGAGCAGGGCTCGTCCATCAGGATGACGTCGGGCGCCACCGCGATCGCCCGGGCGATGCACAGACGCTGCTGCTGCCCGCCCGAGAGGCTCGAACCGGGTTTGTCGAGTCGTTCCTTCACCTCGTTCCAGAGGTTGGCGCCCTTCAGCGACTTCTCAGTGAGGTCGTCGGCTTCGCTCTTCGTGATCTTGCGGTTGTTGAGCTTCACGCCCGCCAGAACGTTCTCTTTGATCGACATCGTCGGGAACGGGTTCGGGCGCTGGAACACCATCCCGACCTGACGCCGCACGAGCACCGGGTCGACGCCCGGTCCGTAGAGGTCGTTGCCGTCGAGAAGCACCTCCCCCTCGACACGGGCTCCGGGGATGACCTCGTGCATGCGGTTGAGCGTGCGGATGAAGGTCGACTTGCCGCATCCGGAGGGCCCGATGAGCGCGGTCACAGTTCGGGGTTCGATGTTCAGCGACACACCCTCGACGGCCAGAAAGTTGCCGTAGTAGACGTTTAGGTCATTGACCTCGATGCGCTTTGACACGGATTTCCTTTGCTGTCTGCCCGAGCCTAGCGGCCGAGCTTGGGAGAGAAGATGCGGGCGATGAGCCGGGCCGCCAAGTTGAGGGCCATGACGATCAGGATGAGGGTCAGCGCTCCCGCCCACGCGCGGTCGAGGTAGGGCTGAGCGTCGGTGCCGGGTTGAGCGAACTGGTTGTAGACGAAGACCGGAAGCGACATCATTCGGTCCGAGAACAGGTCGTAGTTCATGTTCGTCGTGTAACCGGCGATGATCAACAGCGGCGCAGTCTCACCGATGACGCGCGCGATCGCCAGGGTGATACCGGTGGTGATTCCGGCGATCGAGGTGGGGATCACGACTTTGAGAATCGTGAGCCACTTCGGCACCCCGAGCGCGTAGGCCGCCTCGCGAAGCTCGTTGGGCACGAGCTTGAGCATTTCCTCGCTCGACCGAACCACAACGGGCACCATCAGCAGGGAGAGCGCAACTGACCCGCCGAAGCCGAAGCGGATGCCCGGATCCCCGGTGAGCAGCGCGAAGAAAGCGAAGGCGAACAGTCCGGCGACGATCGACGGGATGCCCGTCATCACGTCGACAAAGAACGTAATCGCTCGAGCGAGGGGGCCGGTACCGTACTCGACGAGATAGATGGCCGTGAGAAGACCTACCGGAATCGAGATGAGTGCCGCCATCCCGGTCATCTCCAGCGTGCCGATGATGGCGTGCAGCGCCCCGCCGCCCTCGCCCACCACGTTGCGCATCGAATAGGTGAAGTAGGTCAGGTCAAAGCGGGCGAGGCCGTTGACCAGAACGGTGCCGAGCAGCGAGACCAGCGGAAGTAGCGCGATGATGAACGCCGTGGCAACCAGTGAGGTAACAAGACGGTTCTTGGCCTGACGGATGCCTTCCACGAGATAGGCGACGACGAAGATCAGCACGTCGAACAGAATCGTTCCCACAAAGATCGCAAGCACGAGAGAGAACTCCGTGCCGGTTGCCGCTGCCATGAGTGCGAACACGGCACCTGACGCGGCCCAGCTCCCCGCGAGTAACCCCCACGGAACCCACGCGGGCAGTCGACCCGAGGTGAGTGCGTTCGCGATCCCCGCGTTGGTGGTGGCGGTGGCGGTCATCAGTTGGCTCCCGAAAACGCTTTGCGGCGGTTGATGACGAACCGGGCAATCGAGTTGATCACCAGCGTGATGATGAACAGAATCAGGCCCGTCGCGATCAAAGCGTTGACGTTGACCCCGTACGCCTCGGGAAAGTTGAGTGCGATGTTTCCGGCGATTGTGGGCGAGTTCTGCGAACCGGTGAGCACGAACGAGATGAGGAAGGCCGGTGACAGCACCATCGCCACCACCATGGTCTCGCCGAGAGCCCGACCGAGGCCGAGCATCGCCGCGGAGATGATGCCTGGGCGCCCAAACGGCAGAACCGCCATCTGAATCATCTCCCAGCGGGTTGCCCCGAGGGCCAGGGCGGCCTCCTCATGGAGTA
Source organism: Actinomycetales bacterium (assembly GCA_038207805.1). GTDB lineage: Bacteria > Actinomycetota > Actinomycetes > Actinomycetales > Microbacteriaceae > Rhodoglobus. The sequence continues at coordinate 2,035 of JBBQZJ010000120.1, forward strand.
CCGGGGTCTGGAGGAAGACCTCCCGACAGATCGCGGTGATGATCGGAATGATCATGACGGCGAGCACTATCGCCACGGTCAGGATCGTGCGACCCGTACCCGATACCGGCGGGGTGAAGAGGGGAAACCAGCCGAGGTTCTCCACGAGCCAGGTGTACAGCGGCACCACAGCGGGCGCGAGAATCTTGATACCCCAGAGGCCGAAGACGACAGACGGTACGGCGGCGAGAAGGTCAATGATGTAACCGAGCCCCTGGGCGATACGCCGCGGGGCGAAGTGCGAGATGAAGAGCGCGATCCCCAGCGAGAGCGGCAGGGCCAGCAGCAGAGCGAGGGCGGCCGACCACACGGTGCCAAAGGCAACCGGTGCGACGTAGTCCCAGAAGGTTGCGGGGGATCCCTTGATCTCGGCGGGATCGACAACAAATGCCGGGATGCTCTGAGCGAGGAGGAACACGGCGACTGCAGCGAGCGCCGCGAGGATCAGGCTGCCCGCAACCACGGTCGCGCCGGAGAAGATTCGGTCAGCGGGGCGCAGCTTGGCTCTCGGCGACGGGGTTGCTGTCGTCATTCCTGTCTTCCTGCGAGACCTGAGGTGAGAAGGGGGGAGATGTAATCAAGTCTGTCGGGCTGCGACCCGGTGTGCAATCTTTCGAGGAATCGCAGCCCGACAGTTACTGCAGGGTAGTTACTTGATTGCCGCGAGAGCCGCAGCGACGGCGTCAGACAGCGCGCTCGACAGCGGAGCAGCGCCGGCTTCAGAGGCGGCGAGTGCCTGACCTTCCTGGCTGGTGATGTAGGTGAGGTACGCCGACACCAGAGGTGCGACATCCGCGTTCACGTACTCGTTGCAGGCGATGAGGTAGCTCACCAAAACCAGCGGGTACTGGCTCGGGTCGGTGGTTCCACGGTCGAGCTTGATCGACAGGTCGGTCGAGCCGTTGTTGGTGGAGCCGGCGGGCGATCCGTCGACAACCGATGCTGCGGCGTCAGCGGAGTAGGCAACGAACTCGTCGCCCACCTTGATCGCAGCACTCTTCAGGTCACCGATCTTGCCGGCGGCCGCGTAGCCGATGGTGTTGACGCCATCGGTAACCGCTGCGACGACACCCGAGGTGCCCTGTGCGCCTTCACCGGTTGCGTACGGGAACGGGTCAGCCGGGTCGGCGTCCCAGACCTCGGGAGCAACCTTGTTCAGGTAGTCCGTGAAGTTCTTAGTGGTACCCGAGTCGTCCGAGCGGTGGACGGCCGTGATGGCCGCCGCCGGGAAGGTGGTGCCCTCGTTCAGCGCGGCGATTGCGGGGTCATCCCAGCTGGTGATCTCGCCCTTGAAGATCTTGGCGAGTGTCACGGCGTCAAGGTTGAGGGTGTCAACACCCTCGACGTTGAAGATCACGGCGATCGGGTCGATGAATGCTGGCACCTGGATGTAACCGGTGTCGGGAACGCAGGCTGCGAAGCCGCCATCGATTTCCTCCGGCTTGAGGGCGGAGTCGGAACCGGCGAAGTCGGAACCACCACCGATGAAGGTCTCGCGTCCTGCACCCGAACCGGTGGGGTCGTAGGTGATGTTGACGTCAGGGTTGGCGGTCTGGAACGCGGCGATCCACGCCTCCTGAGCCGATCCCTGCGACGATGCGCCGGCGCCGACCAGCGTGCCGGACAGTGCGCTAGCGGTGGGCTCGGCTGGCTCCTCGTTCGCTGCGCAAGAGGAGAGAAGGATGGTGCCGACAACTGCAATGGCACCGATGGTGCCAAGGCGCTTGAAGTTCACGATATGCCTTTCGGATCTGTGATTACTCATGAGTTCTCATGTGAAGGGGTCGGTGCGACCCGCACTCCAACGCTAGGTTGCGCGGTTAACCGAGATCGACCCGCAAAGTAAACAGAGAGTGAACGAACGTCGAACGGTAGGCGTACCTGCGGGGCTTGTTCAGTCCGGGCAGTGAGTTTCGGTCGCGACTACCCCTGACAGCGGATGATCCACCGAAACGTGCACGACGGTGAAATCACCGGTGCCGAGCGACGTGGCGCGGCGAAGCTCGGCGTGAACTACCGTCTCGGTCTGCGCGGCTACTTCGTCGATAATCCGCGGAAGCACCGGGCCGTGGCTGCACAACACCACGGTCGTCTGCTTCGCGAGGCGCTTGCGCACGATCGTCGCAACCGTGTCGTTGCCGTACTCGAAGGCATCCTGACTGATCCCATCGATCGCTTTCGCCTCGATCCCCGTCACACGCGAGAGGGGCTCGACGGTCGCCCGGCAGCGGGTTGCGGTGCTGGTGATGATCTTGCCCGGCCCGAACGCGGCGATTGCGCCGGCGATGAGGTTCGACTGGTCGACCCCGCGCTGCATCAGCGGGCGGGTCGAGTCTGGGCCATCCCACGTTTGCGGCGGCACTGCCTTGCCATGACGCACGGCGATCACCGCGAAGGTGCGCGCCCGCCCGGTAATCAGCAGCTCGGCAAAGCGATCGATTACCTCGACGTCGTGCGGATAGGTGAGTGCGGTGCGAACCTCGTCGAGCAGCATCCATTCGAGGGAGGCGATCTCGGCGTTCGGGGTGAACTTCGCCAGTTCGAGAGCGTGATCGTCGACCTCGGCCGCCCAGTAGTAGACGACCTTGTCGCGCCCACTCGGGAGGGTGTAGCTCACAGTTCCGAGTGGTGCGCCGAGCGCGATCGCGAGTCCGGTCTCTTCGGCGATCTCACGCACGGCGGTCTGTGGCAGCATCTCGCCCGGGTCGACCTTGCCCTTCGGCAGCGAGACGTCGGCACGGGCGTCGCGATGAACAACCAGAACCTTGGCGACCCCCCCGACGAGCCGCCAGCAGAGCGCGCCGGCTGCCAACACGGCACCCTGCGCCTCTGAAGCTGAACTCACAGCGTGGTCCTCACCGCAGACCCCCGCCGCGCTTGCGCCGGGCGATCTGCCTCATCACAACATTCTGCATGTCGGCCAAAACTGTTCCATCGGCGGCCTCGTTGTGGCGGGTCCAGGTGCCGTCGGATCCCAGCCACCACGAGGACGTGCTGTCAGACATTGCCAGATCGAACAACCGGTCGAGGTCGTTTAGGTGCTCTTCGCTCGTGAGTCTAACCAGCGCCTCGACGCGTCGGTCAAGGTTGCGGTGCATCATGTCGGAACTGCCGATGAACACCTGAGGGTCACCGTTGTTGACGAACGAGAAGATGCGGGAGTGTTCGAGGTAGCGCCCGAGCACCGATCGCACCCTGATGTTCTCGCTCAACTCCGGCTGGCCGGGCTTCAGTGCACAAATGCCCCGCACCACCAGGTCAACAGGAACCCCAGCGTTGCTCGCGCGGTAGAGCGCATCGATGATTGCCTCGTCGACGATCGAGTTGAGCTTGAGCCGGATGCCGGACGGCAAGCCCTCGCTCGAGTTCTTGGCCTCGGTGTTGATGCGTTTGAGCAGACCGTTGCGCATGTGAAGAGGAGCCACCAGCAGACGCTTGAACTTCTTCTCGATCGCGTAGCCGGAGAGTTCGTTGAACAGCCGCGTGAGGTCTTTGCCGACCTGGTCATCGGCCGTGAAGAGTCCGAGGTCCTCGTAGAGCCGGCTCGTCTTCGGGTTGTAGTTGCCGGTTCCGATGTGGCTGTAGTGCCGCAGCACGCCGCCTTCTTGCCGCACCACCAGAGCGAGCTTGCAGTGCGTCTTCAAGCCCACGAGTCCATACACGACGTGCACGCCGGCCTTCTCGAGCTTGCGCGCCCACGAGATGTTCGCCGTCTCGTCGAATCGCGCCTTGATCTCGACGAGCGCCAGTACGGCCTTGCCGGCCTCGGCCGCGGTGATGAGTGCGTCGATGATGGGGCTATCACCGCTGGTGCGATACAGAGTCTGTTTGATGGCGAGCACATTCGGATCGCTGGCTGCCTGCTCAAGGAACGCCTGAACACTCGTCGAGAACGACTCATACGGGTGATGGACGAGCACGTCGTGTCGAGCGATTGACGCGAAGATATCGGGCGCGGCATTCGGTTCGTACGGCAGGAGCGAGACGCTGGTCGTGGGAAGGTGGCGCGGGTACTTGAGCTCGGGCCGGTCGATGCGGTTGAGCTGGAAAAGTCCGCCGAGGTCGAGTGGCGCAGGTAGGCGGTAGACCTCCTCCTCGGTGACCGCGAGTTCGCGCACGAGCAGGCTCAGAGTGACGGGGTCCATGTCGTCGGTGATCTCGAGCCGGATGGGCGGGCCAAACCGTCGGGACAGAATCTGCTTCTCGAGAGCCTGGATGAGATTCTCGGACTCGTCTTCGTCGACCTCGACATCCTCGTTGCGGGTGACCCGAAACTCGTGGTGGGCGATGATCTCCATGCCGGGAAAGAGGTCACCGAGGTGATTGGAGATGAGGTCTTCGAGGGGGATGTAGCGCAGGCGGCCGGTGCTGTCATCCGGAAGCTGGATGAACCGCGGCAGGTTCGGCGGAACCTTCAGCCTCGCGAACTCCTCCTTCTCCGTCTTCGGGTTGCGCACCCGAATGGAGAGGTTGAGGCTGAGGCCGGAAATGTAGGGGAACGGGTGCGCCGGGTCGACGGCGAGCGGCATCAGCACCGGGAAGATTTGGGTGGAGAAGATCTCGTCGATGCGCTCGCGGTCGGCGTCGCCAAGGTCTGCCCAGGTTTCGATATGGATGCTGGCGTCGTCGAGCCCAGGCTTCAGGATCTCGCCAAACACCTTCGCGTGCCGTTCCTGCAGTTCGTGCGCCTTCGCCCCGACGAGTGCGAGCACTTCGGCCGGGGGAGTGCCGATATTGGTGGGCAGCGCGAGGCCGGTGACGATGCGACGCTTGAGGCCCGCGACACGAACCATGAAGAACTCGTCGAGGTTGCTGGCGAAGATGGCAAGGAAGTTGGT
>JBBQZJ010000121.1:0-6882 GCA_038207805.1 Actinomycetales bacterium
CACGTTCGATCTGAAATTGACCAATTAATTATTGCAAAAGCTCCTTTGATAATCAGCATTTCGGGTCTTGATGACGTTGATGAGCTTGTTGAGTTGCTTCGTCACCTGTTCGAGCGGAAGCTCCTCGACGTCGACAACAACCGTGATCCGAGACAGGCCATCAATCTCACTTTTGCCCACCGCCAAAGACTCGATGTTGAATCCGCGACGCGCAAAGAGGCCGGCGACGCGCGTAAGAAGTCCGGGCTTGTCTTCGACGAGCAGAGACAGGATGTGGCTCATGGTCGTTAGTCCTCTTCCCACTCGGGAGCGTGGTCACGAGCGTACTGAACACTCGAGTTGCCGACGCCCTGCGGAACCATCGGCCAGACCATCGCATCGCGACTGACGACGAAGTCGATGACCACGGGGCGATCGTTGGTATCCAGAGCGAGCTGGATGGCGGCATCCACCTCCTCTTGCTTGGTCACCCGAATCGCGAGGCAGCCATACGCCTCACTGAGTTTCACGAAGTCAGGGATCATCGCGGTGCCGTGACCGGTATTGAGGTCGGTGAACGAGTGCCGGCCGTCGTAGAACAGGGTCTGCAACTGGCGCACCATGCCGAGCGACGAGTTGTTGATAATCGCGACCTTGATCGGAATCTCGTTGATTGTGCAGGTGGCGAGCTCTTGGTTGGTCATCTGGAAGCAGCCGTCACCGTCGATCGCCCAGACCACACGGTCGGGGTTAGCAACTTTCGCACCCATCGCCGCTGGCACGCCGTAGCCCATGGTTCCGGCGCCACCGGAGTTGAGCCAGGCGTTGGGACGCTCGTACTTGATGTACTGCGCCGCCCACATCTGGTGCTGCCCCACGCCTGCCGCATAGATCGCCTCGGGTCCGGTCATCTCGCCGATGCGTTGGATGATCTGCTGCGGTGAGAGCAGGCCGTCGTCGGGCATCGTGTAGCCCAGCGGATAGCTTTCGCGGAGTTCGGTCAGCCGAGTCCACCATGCCGCGTAGTCCGGCTTCGTTTTCTTGCTCGCGACGCCGAACGCTTCGGTGAGATCGATGATGACATCTTTCGCATCGCCGACAATCGGCACATCGGCGACGCGAATCTTGCCGATCTCCGCCGGATCAATGTCGACGTGTACGACCTTCGCGTTGGGGGCGAACTCGCTCGCCTTGCCCGTCACCCGGTCGTCGAATCGTGCACCGAGCGAGATGATGAGGTCGGATTCCTGCAGACCGAGAACGGCGGGCACGGATCCGTGCATCCCCGGCATGCCGAGATGCAGCGTGTGCGAGTCGGGAAATGCGCCACGGGCCATGAGGGTCGTCACGATCGGTGCGCCCACCTTCTCGGCCAGCGTCAGCAACTCCTGCGAAGCCCCCGAGCGAATGACTCCACCACCAACGTAGAAAATCGGCCGTTCGGCCTCGACAAGCATCTGGGCCGCGGCCTGAACTTGCTTGCCGTGCGCTTTCATGACGGGGCGGTAACCGGGCAGATCTAACTTGGGCGGCCAAATGAAGGGCGCGCTGGACTGCTGCGCGTCTTTCGTCACGTCGACAAGCACGGGGCCCGGTCTTCCTGTGGTCGCGATGTGATACGCGGCGGCCAGGGTAGCCGGCACGTCTTCTGGTTTTGTCACGAGGAAGGAGTGCTTCGTGATCGGCATCGTGATACCCACGATGTCGACCTCCTGGAAGGCGTCCGTGCCCATGGAGGAGGAAAACACCTGCCCAGTGATGGCCAGCAAGGGCACCGAGTCCATGTGCGCGTCTGCGATTGCCGTCACTAGGTTGGTGGCGCCCGGCCCGCTGGTTGCGATAGCGACGCCTATGCGGCCGGTTGATGACGCATATCCCTCGGCGGCGTGGCCTGCGCCCTGCTCATGGCGCACCAAGATGTGACGGATCGCGGTGGATGCCATCAGCTCGTCGTAGAAGGGCATGATTGCGCCACCGGGAAGGCCGAAAACATCCGTTATGCCTAGGTGTTCAAGAGAGCGCAAAATAGCGCCGGATCCGGTGAGGATCTCGGGTCCTTTGGGTTGGGGTCGAGGGCTTGCGTCCGCAGACATTGATGGTTCCTTAGATGCGTTGGTGATCGAGCTAGATCGGTCAGACCCGCTACCCGGTAACCGCGCCGACGGCAGCGGAGTGCACGAGTTTCGAGTATTTCGCGAGTACGCCACGGGTATAGCGCGGAGGAAGAGGAGCCCAGCCCTTGCGGCGAGCTTCCAGCTCTGCGGGCTCAACCAGTAGGTCGAGGCTGCGAGCTGCGATATCGACCCGTATGAGATCACCATCGCGCACGAAGGCGATAGGACCTGCGTCCACCGCTTCGGGAGCTATATGGCCGATACACAGTCCGGTTGTGCCGCCTGAGAACCTGCCGTCTGTCAAGAGTAGTACATCTTTTCCGAGCCCAGCGCCCTTGATGGCGGCCGTAATGGCGAGCATCTCGCGCATACCGGGCCCACCCTTCGGGCCCTCAAAGCGGATGAAGACCACGGTCCCCGCTTCGATCGACCCCTCGGTGAGCGCGTCGAGCGCCGCCCGTTCACGTTCGAACACCCGGGCAGGACCCTCGAACACCTCGGCATCGAAGCCCGCCGTCTTGACGACAGCACCATCCGGTGCCATCGAGCCCTTAAGGATCGTGAGTCCCCCGGTCGCGTGGATGGGGTTGTCGAGAGTGCGCAACACCTCGCCATCCAGCGGCGCCGGGTCAAGCTCGGCCAAATTTTCCGCCATGGTCTTGCCCGTCACGGTCATGGCGTCACCATGCATGAGTCCGGCATCCAACAGCGCCTTCATGAGCACGGGAAGTCCGCCGCGGCGGTCAACGTCGTTCATTACATACTTGCCGAACGGCTTGAGATCGCCGATGTGCGGAACCTTCGCGCCGATGCGGTTGAAGTCGTCGAGGGTCAGCGGAACTTCCATCTCGTGAGCGATGGCCAGCAAGTGCAGCACGATGTTGGTCGAACCACCCAGCGCCATCCCGACCGCGATCGCGTTCTCGAAAGCCTTAATGGTAAGGATGTCGCGAGCGGTGTGTCCGCGTTGCAACATGCCTACGACGGCTTCGCCCGACTTGTGGGCGTAGTAGTCGCGACGGCGATCCGCAGCCGCGGGACTCGCGGAGCCGGGCAGGCTCATGCCCAGTGCCTCGGCGACACTGGCCATCGTGTTGGCCGTGTACATGCCCCCGCAGGCTCCCTCGCCCGGAGCAAAGGCGCACTCGATCCGCTTGGCATCCTCGAGGCTCATCTTGCCGGCCTTGACAGCCCCGACCGCCTCGAACGAGTCGATGATTGTGATGTCTTTCTCTGTGCCGTCCGAAAGCTTCACCCAACCGGGCGCGATCGAGCCCGCATAGAGGAATACCGAAGCGAGGTCCAGGCGGGCTGCGGCCATCAGCATCCCGGGGATCGACTTGTCACAGCCGGCCAGAAGCACCGAACCGTCGAGCCGTTCGGCTTGCATGACGACCTCGACGGAGTCGGCGATGACCTCGCGCGACACGAGCGAGAAGTGCATGCCCTCGTGACCCATGCTGATGCCGTCAGACACCGAAACGGTTCCAAACTGGAGCGGGTATCCGCCGCCTGCGTGCACCCCCTCCTTAGCCGCCTGAGCGAGACGATCCAGGGACAGGTTGCAGGGGGTGATCTCATTCCAGGAGCTCGCAACCCCAATCTGCGGCTTGTCCCAGTCGTCGTCGCCCATGCCCACTGCTCGCAGCATCCCCCGCGACGTGGTGGCTTCGATTCCGTCGGTGACAGTGCGTGAGCGAGGCTTGATATCAGGCGATTCGGGCATGCACCCCAGTGTATTCACTGCTCATGAACGTCGCCTTCACGGAGGTCGGCGAGAAGCGTGAGGACTCGCGCTACGTCCTTGGGTCCGGGAACGCGAAAGTTTGCCAGGGTTGCACCGTCGCCGCTTTTCAGGCCGAGGTCGTCGGGGCTCAACGCGGCGAAGGCATCCTCGTCGGTGACATCATCCCCGGCAAAGAACACCGCGTCGGCGTCTGTATAGCGCCGCAGGTGTTCCAGAGCCTCGCCCTTGGTCGTCGAGCGCACCGAGAACTCGAGCACATTCTTGCCCTCGCGAACATGCACGTCGGGGAGCTCCGCGATTACTTCGTTGCGCGCGACGAGGTGAGCCACCCGGCTGTTAGCTTCGGTGGCCAAGCGGGTATGCAGTGCGAACCCCGCGGGCTTCGTCTCGATCCAGACATCGTCGATGGCGGCGGCCACCCCGCCCAATACCTCGTTGAGAACGTCGACTTGTTTCAGCTCAGTTGCCCCCAGACCGGTCGTTTCGGATCCGGCGTCGAGGCGAATCTCGATCCCGTGCGAACCGACGAGCAGCACGGTGTCCGGCAGGCTCGTGACTGCTTCGAGGCTCGCGAGCGCGCGCCCAGAAACCAGCGCCACCCGAGTGTTGGGCATCGCGGCGAGGCGCAGCACGGCAGCGCGCGACTCGGGAAGTGCCCGCGCCTTCTCTGGTTCGTCCACTTCCGGGGCCAGGGTGCCATCGAAGTCGAGGGCAACGAGCAGGCGCTTGGTTCGAGCCAACTCGCGCAATGCTCCAACGAGTGGCTCGGGCAATCGCGAGAATCTGGGCGGCGTATCGATGTCGACCACGAGTTAGTGCCCCGCTCTGGAATTAAGGTTCCACTCGAGTTCCTCGGTGAGTTCGCTGGGCGACATCCGGTCGAACCGGCCCTGCTTTGCGTGGTCGAGCGTCGTCAGAAAACTGCGCGACCATGCCGCCACGTCGTGCTCAAGCACTCGCTTGCGCGAAGAACGCATCCGGCTCGATCGCTCAGCTTTCGGCATCGCGATCGCCGCAAGCATTGTTTCCTTTAGTCCGTCGATGTCGTGCGGGTTCACGAGCATCGCGCGCTTGAGTTCGTCTGACGCTCCCGCGAACTCGCTGAGGATCAGCACACCGTCGTTGTCGAATCGACTGGCCACATATTCCTTCGCGACCAGATTCATCCCGTCGCGTAGCGCCGTGACGAGCATCACGTCGGCGGCAATGTAGAGGGCCGCCATCTCTTCACGTGGATAGCCGTGATGGTGATAGCTGATCGCTTGGTGGCTTATGGTGCCAAAGTCGCCGTTGACCCGCCCGACCGTCAACTCAATCTCGTCACGAAGATCCATGTAGGCCTGCACCCGCTCGCGGCTGGGACTTGCTACCTGCACCAGGGTGACATCCTCGACGTTGAGTCGACCCTCTGCGAGCAATTCCCCAAAGGCCTTCATGCGATGGCGGATGCCCTTGGTGTAGTCGAGGCGATCGACACCGAGCATGATCGTCTTCGGATTGCCGAGCCCTCCGCGAATCTCCTTCGCACGTGCCTGGACTCTGGGCTCCCGAGCGAGCGACTCAAAGCCGTGCGAATCGATGGAGATCGGGAACGCCTTCGCGATGACTCGGCGCAGCGAGTGTGCCTCCGAGACCTCGACCGCCGGGCCCTTGGTGGTGTGCTTTGTGAGTCGGCGCACTGCCCTTAAGAAATTCGACGCGTCTGCCGTTCTTTGAAAACCGATCACGTCCGCGCCGAGAATGCCGTCGATTATCTGCGTGCGCCAGGGGAGCTGAGAGTAGATCCCGTAGGGCGGGAAGGGGATGTGATTGAAGAAGCCGATGGTGAGGTCCGGGCGCATGGTGCGCAACATTCGGGGAACCAGTTGAAGCTGGTAGTCCTGCACCCACACGACACCCTTGTCGGCGGTGACCGCGGCCGTGGCATCCGCAAACCGCTGATTGACGCTGACATAGCTGTCCCACCACTCGCGGTGGTAGCTGGGTGCCTCGATCACATCGTGATAGAGCGGCCACAGTGTGTCATTGCTAAAGCCCTCGTAGTAGAGCTCGATGTCTTCGGCGCTCAGAGCGACGGGAACAATGTGAATTCCGTCGTTCTCGAAGGGCTCCACCTGCAACTCGGGCTGCCCGGCCCAGCCCACCCACGCGCCATCCCCGGCACGCATCACGGGTTCCAAAGCCGTGACCAAGCCACCCGGCGACGACGTCCACTCAGCGGTGCCGTCGGCAGAAACCACCCGATCGACGGGAAGACGGTTCGATACGGCAACGAAGTCGTACCGTGATCGCACGTCGTTCGCTTCACGCTCCATCGTGTTGTCAACGCTACCAGCGCCCGCGAGACCGCCCCGCGTTAGTGAAAGCTTTACCGACCGTTCAGCGACACACGAGGGTGCACGGCGGAGGGGTTCAGACGGGCCGCCTATCGTCGGTGTCGATGATACGAATTGGAATGAGCACCTCGTGCGTCTATCCGTTGTCGACGGATGCGGCGTTTCGGCTCGCGCGCCGCGCAGGCTTCGATGGCATCGAAATCATGGTGACCACCGATCCAACGACGCAGGATGCCACCGCTCTTGCTCGCCTCAGCCGCAACTACGAACTCCCGATCATTTCGGTGCATGCGCCAGTGCTGCTTCTCACCCAACTGGTCTGGGGAACCGACCCGGTTCGCAAGCTGGAGAAGTCGGCCGAACTCGCCGCGGAGCTTGGCGCAGGTACGGTCGTCGTGCACCCACCCTTCCGTTGGCAGCTGGGTTACGCGCGCAGGTTCGAAGCCACCGTGCGGGAACTATCGCAGCGGTTCGGTCTAGAGCTCGCTGTCGAGAACATGTTCCCGTGGCGGGTCGGGCCCACTAATCTTCGGGGATACTCGCCGAGCTCCGATCCCGTGCACCTCGACTGCGACGCCATAACTCTGGACTTCTCTCATGCCGCGCTGGGCGGTCGCGACTCGCTCGAATTCGCGATGGCCATGGGGCATCGCCTGCGTCACGTGCACCTGTGCGACGGCACGGCATCGATGGCCGAGGGTCAACT